>CANQSO010000001.1 GCA_947626535.1 uncultured Bacilli bacterium
ACCAAATGGTAGCTGCCAGTGTCAAGCCTTACAGGCTTCAGAGAAAAACCACCCTTTTTAAGGGTGGATTTTTACTTTCTGAAGAACATAATATACTAACATTAGAATTAATATATAAAGGATATATAAATGAAAATGATAGTCAAATATTTTATTATGACAATTTATTTAATCAACTATTGGAAGATAATTCATATAAAGACTTAATACAAATAATACATTATATTGTTCCGAGAGTAATTAAAAGAAATTTTCTAGACGAAGATGGAAAAATAATTGAAAATAAATTTGGCTATTTTAAAAATGCGATTAATAGTAATATAAATAAATTAAATAATGAAGTTGAAAATTTATGGGAAGAAGAGGCAAATAACTTTGATATGAACTTATAAATTTTTGATTTGCTATTTTTTAATAATCTTAAAAAAGTTTTATGTAAGTAGCTAACTTACTACAAAGTTGATAATATTTAAATGTTGTATTATAATTGTAATAGTACAAAAAAAGAATAACTATAAATTATTCTTATCGTCTTGGTATGCGATGATTTTCAATAGTTGGTCTATCAATAAATAATTGCTCTATTGAAACACCTAAAGTATCGGCAATATGTCCAATATAATCAATTCGTACATTTCTCCTAGCATTTTCAAGATTAGATACATAAGTAGTTGTTGTCCCAAGTTCATCTGCAAAATCCTCTTGCGACCAATTCTTTTTCAATCTAAAATATGTAATATTATTAGCTAAAATTTTACGAGCTTGATTTTTATATTTTGTGTTTTTGATTGTCATCACACCCTTTCTCTTATCAACTTATCAATATTGTAATAAGTTTAATTTGCACTAACCATACTAACTATGTAGTAAGCTATAAGCATTATATTGAAAATTAAGAGAAAAAAATGACGAATTAAGTGCTATGAATATGTAAATTTAAAAAATGTAGAAATGAGGAATTAAAAAATGAAAAATGGTATTGATAAAATTAATAATATTAGTGAGGGAATTATTAGAAATACAAGTAGTGAACTCAATAATGTACTTAATGCATTAACTTTAGAGTTTGAACACATATACTGCTTAATTGAAAATTTACCTAATGGTGATAAAGATAAAGTAATGGGCAATGTTTTGAATAAACTCTTAAAAGCATTAAGAGAAAAAGTAACTATAAATTTTTATAGTAAAATTACTAACGAAGTAGATATGGTAATGAATTACTTCACTAGTCAAAAAGATAGTTTTGATATGGTAAAAGAAAATGGAAATAAAATTGCTAATGAATTATTATTTGAAGAGCAATATAAATTGCCAATAGATATATCTTCAATTAAGAAATATTGCCTATCATTAGAAATAAAAAAAGAACAAATTTATGATGTTCTTATGTGGATTATAATAAGACTTATAGCAATAGATAGGCGTATGACTTGGCAAGTTTATTTTGATGATTTGAAAGAAAATTACAAAGAAGAAAAAGTAATACCTAGTAAATCACTAAACTTATTTGAAAATTGATGATATAATAAATTATAATTTGTTTTAGAGGTGGAGTATGCGTATTGGTGTTGATATTGATAATGTTTTGTCTAATTTTAACGAAGTATTATTAAATGATTATATTCGCCACGATAAAGAAGTGAGAAATAAAGGCATAATTAAAAATAACGTTTATATAAGAGAAATGTTTGATTGGACAAAAGATGAAGAACAACAATATTATAATGATAACATTGAAAGATTAGCAGAATTTTTTGAGCCTATTAAAGATTGTGCTAAATATATAAAAAAATTGCGAGAAGAGGGAAATGCAGTTTATATAATAAGTGGCAGAGATAATGGGGAATATTCTGATCCATACAATATGACTATTAAATGGCTAAATAAATATGGTATTGAATATGATAAGTTAATTTTAACTAATGCTTATCATCATCAACAAAAAGCAAGTGCTTGTATGGAAAACAAAATAGATTTAATGATTGATGACTCAAGAACAGTTTGTGAAGAATGTATTAAGAATAACATCAATTCAGTACTTTTTAATACTGATTATAATCAAGATGAGTTAAGATTTAAAAGAGTAAATGATTGGGAGGAAATATATAATTATATTGCTAAAAATCATAAAATAAATGTTATTTTAGATACAGATACTTATAATGAATGTGATGACCAATTTGCCCTTGCTTATATGATTAAAAGTCAAGATATATTTAATATAAATGCAATAACTATAGCACCTTATTCACATAAAAAAAGAAATGAAACAGTAATTAGTGGTCTTGAAAAAAGTTATAATGAAGTATTAAAAATATGTAATTGGCTAAGTTTTGATACCACTAATAAAGTTTTTAAAGGGTCAGAGGACTATATTGACAATAATTATGATAAAACAAATCCGGCAGTTAACAAAATAATTGAAATAGCTTTAAAAAATGAAAAAACTTATATTATGGCCATAGGTGCCATTACTAACATAGCACTGGCAATAAAAAAAGAGCCAAAAATAGTAGATAAAATTGAAGTAATTTGGCTAGGTGGTAATGAATTAGGTTATAAAGATAATTTAGAATATAATTTTAGACAAGATATTCAAGCTATAAAATTTGTTTTCAATTCAAAGGTAAAATTAACAATACTTCCGTGTAAAAATGTTGTTTCAAAACTAAAAATTGATATAAATACTTTAAATAAATATTTAATTAATAAATCAAAACTATGTAATTACTTAATAGAAAGATTTCACGATGATGGTTATCATGGTATACAAGAAGAACGAGTTATTTGGGACATATCAGTAATTGCTTATATGATAAATAGTGAATGGTTTAAGATTAAGGAAGTAAGTTGTCCTATTATTAGTGATGACACTTCTTACAAAATAACTGATAATTGTCATAAAGTAAAATTTGTAACTGATTTAGATAAAAAGAAAATATACAAAGATTTATTTTTGAAATTAGCAGAACAAAATTAAATTTTCACGAAGTAACTCTTTATGCAATATACATTTTAGTGATATAATTTAGGTATAAGAGGGCGATAGTATGATTAATGAAGTCAAAGAAAAACTTATAACTAATAAAAAAATACAAATTAGAGTATATTCTTTAGATTATACTATTGAACAACTTGATGATAATGTAGTAATTTATGCTAATTTATATCCTAATCAAAAAAAATCTTATAGAACAATAGAAGAACTATTAGATAATTTTACTATTTACAATGAAAATATAATAGACAATATTGATAGTATAGTAAGTATATAAAATTAAAACCTAATATATGAGAAATAATTGACAATTATGATGAAATATTATATTATATAAAACAATTTCTAGGGGTGGTATTTTGTGTTTGAAATGTATGATTTAAGAAACAATTTTATGTATTATAGTGACTTTTATATTTCGGCTAAAGCAAAAAGCTTTTCTGATGCAAGTAGAAAGCATAACATTTCATCATCTAGCTTATGTAGAAGTGTAGCTAAATTAGAAGAAATGTTAGATTTAAAATTGATAAAAACAACTAATAAAGGTTTTGACCTAACACTAGATGGGGAAAGGTTATATAAAAAGCTAGATGAATTTTTTAGTAATATAGATATTTTTTCGGCAAAAAATTTGTCATCTAATTTAGATATAACATTAACAATAGGAACAACGAGAAATATTGCAGATTATATACTTGGCAACTATTTGAATAAATTTAGTAAAATATATCCTAATGTTAAAATTAATATTTATACAGATAATGCAACTACTCTTAATGAATATCTAATAAATCATAAGATAGATATTTTGATTGACTATTTACCACATATAAATTATAGCGAAAAATTTGATTTAGAAATTCAACCTATCGCTCAATATAGTACTTGTTTTGCTTGTTCAAAAAGATATTATGAAAAAATAAAAGATGAAGTTAAGTCTTTAAGTGATTTATCTAATTATACTTTAGTTGTTTCTGGTAGTTCTAGGAGAAGACAAATGTTAGATGAAGTATTGCAAAGGAATAATATAAAGCTTAATCCTACTCATCTAATGCCGGATTCAAAACTAATGGCAGATTATATAAAAGAAAATGATTATATTGGTTATTTTATTGAAGACGAAATTAAAGAATATGATTTAATGAAAATTAATCTAAAGGAAGAAATGCCTATTAATCCTATTGGAATTATCTACTCTAAAAAGTCAATTAATCATATTGCTCGTGATTTTGTAAATACAATAATTAAAAATTAATTATCAAATTTTTCTATTCTTTTTATATTTATGCCCACTACTAATATAGATAATGTAAGCAATACCATAACTATATTTAATATTAATTGACTACTACTTATACCAACAAATAAAAGCATTAAATATCCTACAATTCTACCACAATTTAATATACCTTCTCTAATTGCAAAGAATTCAATTTGATTACTATTATCTACAATATAACTATCTGATATATTAAATAATCTTATTTCTCTTGTTATTGTAAGTAGTGAAGTAAAAATAACATAGCAAATATTATAAATAATTATAGTTATATTATTTTTTAGAAGTAGAAGTAATAAAACTGATAAAATTGGTAAAATGCTAGATATAAGAATTACTATTTTATCATCTTTATTTTTATAAATTTTTCCATATAAGTGAACAAATATCATTGATAAAATTGTTGCTATTGAAGTAATAATTCCAAGATTTAAATTTGTTTTAAATGAATTAAATATCAATATTGTCATTAATATTTCTAAAGCTCCATCGCTTACATTCATACCTATAAAGAATTCTACAATAGATATTTTCTTTATTTGCTCGTTATTCTTTAATTTGTTCCATGTGTTTTTTAAATTAAATTTATGCAAAATATTTTCTTGTTCTGGAGTTAATAAAAACGAAAGTAAAATTTGACCTAACGATATAAATAAAATAATAATTGCCGTTAATTCATAATTAGTAGCAGTTATTATTGATCCTAATAATACAGGACATAATACTCCAATAATTGATGAAACAATTTTAGATTTAACTGTGTATTCAGTTCTATAATTATTTTCAATTTTATTAATTACGAATAAATTATATGGAAACCAATATACACTAGAAGATATTCCATATAAAACTGATATTAATACTAAATGATTTACAATATTTTCTTTTAAAATAATGATTGTTAATATATAAAAGAAATTTAATATTACACCAATTCTAAACATACCTATTCTAAATTTATTTTTTATTATACTTGCTACTATAAAACTTCCAACTGCAAGCAATATATATGAAAATATATAATATATGGATAAATCAACAATACTTTCCTGTGAAATTTTAATAAAATAAGCTGTTAAAAATGGTCCTAAAAATAGTACCATTATTTTTTTCATAGCATCTATTGCTATAATTATATTACTCTCTATTTTTTTGTTTTTCATAACTATCACCTATATTATTTCATCTATTAGATTAGAAACACTTTCATATTCATTTATAGATATTTCTTTTAACTCATCTACTGCATTAATCATTGCATATCCATTAAAATCTTTAATCATTTCTATATCACTATAACTATCTCCAATTGTATAAACATTCTTTTTTAATATATTTAATCTATTTATTAGTAGATTTATAGCATTTGATTTGTTAGTCTTATTTGAAATTATTTCTAATGAATTTTCTGTAACATAATAAGAATTAATATAATTAGCATATTTATTATTTATGATTTTATCAATAAGCATTGCTTCTTCTTTTGAATTATATTCAATATTTATCTTTGTTAAATCACTATGTTCAAAGTTGACTCTACTTTCTAATTTACTACAACAAAAGCTTTTTATTGATTCATTTAATTGTAAATCTTTTTTAATATTATTTATGATTTTATTATTTATTGAAAAATTTGCAAAAATATTATCATCTTTATCTAATATTGTTGCACCATGATTAATAATTACGTAATCATATTCAAAATTATACTTATCTACTTTATTATGAAAATCAAAATGACTTCTACCTGTGGCGATAACAAATATATTTCCTTCTTTTCTAAATTTAGCAACTGCTTTTTTATTTATTTCAATATCTTCATCATTTAAATAAAAAGTTTGGTCATAATCACTAACTAATATCTTTTTATTTGCATTCACAATGAACACACCTCTTTCTTGTTGATTAATTTAAATATTAACTCATATATTATTATATCATCACACAATATTTTATTAAATAGAAATCATCATTGAGATAAAATCTTAAAAAACCTAGTTTAATTTTTACATTTATATCAATTTGAAATTCCATATTTAAATAAAAACTTTTTTAATAATTTCTTTTGATTATTTCTATAAATTGTTCTATTTAATTTATTATCTATATCCATTAATAAATTATTTATTGATTCTAAATTCACTGCAAATTTAATAAATTTTTCTTACTGATTTTGAACTTATTCTTAATATCATATTCTAAAAACTTTGCTTTACATTATATAAAAAAATGTATATACTATGTTTAGGGAGAGGAGTTTGTAATATGTTAAAAAATAGATATTATCGATTAAGTTTAAATGATGATAAGGGAAAAAACTATTTATTAAGAGTAAAAAAAGATTTCTATACGGAGGGTATTAGTATAGATGAAGATAAATTATTACAAGGTTATTTTTATTTTAAAGATTATATGAGTTTAAGCATTTTGGATAATAATGATTTAGAAGCTAAAATTTGGGAACATAAGGGGATTGTTGGCTCTATTGAAGAAGGAGTTGCTTATGGGGGGTTAGATGAAGAATTTATTTCCTATAAATGTTCAAGTAAAATTGATGTTAATCTAGAAGAGATTACTGATAAAGAATTAATTGGTAAAATAGATTTCTTAATTAGGAGTTCTATTAGAAATTTAAGTCCAAATAATAGACAAATTTATGATTTTTTCAATCAAAGAAGAAAACAATATTTTCAAGAGTTTAAATCAGATATTACATCGCCCATTTATAATGTTGATGGAACAGAATATATTGAGATTGATGATCCCGAACTTGATTTTACACGTGAAGATTTAAAAGAAATTGGGCAATATTTACAAAGCCTTAATCAAAAACAAATAGTTAATGGAAGAGATGAAAATGGAAAGAAAATAAGAAAAAGAGCCATTAAAAATAAAAATAAGCCAAAAATGTTAATTAAAAATAAATAATGAAAGAAAGTAAGTAAGATAAGAAAATAATAAGGAGTTTTTTTATCTTACTTTTAGTTAGTATAGATAAAATTTTTAGTTAGATTAAAATTTTTAGTTAGATTAAAATGGTTGACAAAAAAATATTTTTCTATATAATATGACATAAGTTGAAAGGAATGGGAATTTTATGAATAAAAATATTAAAAAAATAATAGGAGAAGATTTTAACAAATTTTTAAAATTGGTAGAATTAGGAATTATCGATAAAGAAACGGTGACAAAAGCTATTATAAATAGTAATTCTGCTAATCTTATTTATGAATTTGCTAAAGGAGTAAAAGGTGTAGATATAGAAAAATTACAAGATGCAATTATAAAAACACAAGATGCTTATTCTATATATGGCTTTGCTAAAGATATAGAGGGAGCAAATATAGAGAAATTAACGGATGCGATTACTAAAACTCAAAATGGCCTTTGGATTTATTACTTTACAAGAGGTATAAAAGGAGCCAATATAGATAAATTAACGTATGCAATAATTGCATCACAAAGTGTTCAATATATTTATGAATTTGCTAGAGATGTAAAAGGAGCAAATATAGAAAGATTAACAGATGCTATTATAAAAAATCCAGTTAAAGAAAATGCAAGTTTAATTTATGAATTTGCTATGTATGTAAAAGGAGCAGATATAGAGAAATTGCAAAATGCAATAATTGCAACACAAAATGCAGAGTACATTTATGAATTTGCTAGAGATGTAAAAGGAGCAAATATAGATAAATTGACAGATGGAATAGTTGCTACTAAAGATGCAAGATGGATATATGAATTTGCTATATGTATGAAAGGTGCCAATATAGCAAAATTAACAGATGCAATAGTTACAACAAAAAATGCTCAATATATATATTATTTTGCTAGTATGATAAAAAGTGCCGATGCAGATAAATTGACAGATGCAATAGCTGCAACTAGAAATGCAGAATATATTTATTACTTTGCTAAAAATATAGATAGTGCCAATATAGATAAATTAACGGATGCGATTACTAAAACTCAAGATGCCAAATATATTTATGAATTCGCTAAAGGCGTAAAAGGAGCAAATATAGAGAAACTAGCAGATGGAATTATGGCAACACAAAACGAAGAACTTATTCTTCTCTTTACTGAATGCATAAAGGGTACAAATACAGAAAAATTAAAAAATGCGATAGTTGAAACTAAAGATGAAAATTATGCTAATTCAGAAGATGGAACATTATCAGTATTAATGGAATTGTTAAAAGAAAAGAAATTTGAAGATATTTTGGACAATAAAGAAAAATTTTCTAATTTATTTGTTGATAAAGAACAAGTTGCTAGTAAAGAACAACAAAAAATGTTAATTAAAAGTAAATAATTATTAGATTAAAAAAATTGACAAATAAAATTTTTTGTTATATAACATGACACAATTTGAAAGGGGAAATATTTCATGAATAAAAATATTGAAGAATTATTTTCAGAAAAACGTTTTCATCCATTTTTAAAGCTAGTAGAGTTAGGGATTATTGACAAGGAAGTAGGAACAAAGGCAATCATAAGTACCAAAGTGCCTAAATATATTTTTGAATTTGCCAAAAATATAGAAGGAGCCGATATAGAAAAGTTAGAAGATGCCATTATAAAAACTAAAGATGTTCATTATATCTATTGGTTTGCGAAAGATGTAAAAGATGCTAATATAGAAAAGTTAGAAGATGCCATTATAAAAAGCAAAAATGGTTATGAAATCTATTGGTTTGCGAAAGATATAGAGGGAGCAAATATAGATAAATTAACAGATGGAATAATGAAGACTGATTGGGTAGCACATATTTATGAATTTGCTAGAGATATAAAAGGAGCCAATATAGATAAACTACAAGATGCTATTATAAAAAATCCAACAAAAGAAAATGCAGAATATATTTATAATTTTACTAATTTAAAAAAAGGATTAGATATAGAAAAATTTCAAAAAGCAATAATTGCAACAAAAAATGCTCAATATATATATTATTTTGCCAGATTTAAGGAAGGAGCAGATATAGAAAAATTACAAGATACAATAGTTGCTATTGGAAATGCACAATATATTTATGAATTTGCCAAAGACGTAAAAGGTGCTAATATAGAAAAATTAGAAGATGCAATAATTGTAACAAAAAATGCAGAATATATTTATGAATTTGCTAGAGATGTAAAAGGTGTCAATATAGCGAAATTAGAAGATGCCATTATAAAAAGTTCAAGAGGAGAAAAAGAAAAATATATTTATAATTTTGCTAAAAACATAGAGGGAGCAAATATAGATAAATTAACAGATGCAATTATAAAAACAAAAGATACTTATTATATTCACAAATTTGCAGAAAATATAAAAGGTGTCAATATAGCAAAACTAACAAAGGGAATAATTGCAACAAAAGATGCACCTGGTATATATGACTTTGCTAAAAATATAGAGGGTGCCGATATAGAAAAACTAACAAAGGGAATCATTGCAACACAAGATGCATTTTGGATGTGTGACTTTGCAAAAATAGCTAAAGGAGCAGATATAGATAAATTGGCAGATGCAATTATAGAAACTAAAAGTTTGCATAAGATGTATGAATTTGCAAAGTGTATAAAAGGCATAAGTGCAGAAAAGAAAGACACAATAATGAAAATAGTTTCATATAATGATAGACGTTATGGCGCTAATGAAGAAGCTAGAACTTTATGGTTATTATTATGGTTAGTAGATCATAAAGATTTTAAAACAATTTTGGACAATAAAGAAGAATTTTCTAATTTATTTGTTGATAAAGAGCAAGAAGTTAGTAAAGAACAACAAAAAATGTTAATCAAAAGTAAATAATTAGAATGAGTAACAAGAAAACTATTGTTACAAGAAAACTATTGTTTTCTTGTTTTACTGTTTTCTGGTAGTTCTAGGAGAAGACAAATGTTAGATGAAGTATTGCAAAGGAATAATATAAAGCTTAATCCTACTCATCTAATGCCGGATTCAAAACTAATGGCAGATTATATAAAAGAAAATGATTATATTGGTTATTTTATTGAAGACGAAATTAAAGAATATGATTTAATGAAAATTAATCTAAAGGAAGAAATGCCTATTAATCCTATTGGAATTATCTACTCTAAAAAGTCAATTAATCATATTGCTCGTGATTTTGTAAATACGATAACTAAAAACTAAAAATTAAATAATTATATTATTAAGATTTATGCTACAATACTTGATGGGAGGTTTAATATATGGATTTTAGTAAAGAAATAGTTAGAGAAATGGCAGGAATGGGAGGTACATTCCTTTATGGTAATGTAGTAGGTAATGTTTCCCCCGACATTGAATGGATAAAATGGTTGTCTTATGAGCCAGAGTTTGAGAAAAAAAGAATAGAATATTTAGATTCTAAAAAGGTATCAGAATTATCTTATGAAGAACTTAATGAAGCAAGTATATATAGTAGAAACAAAATGTTTGCAAAATTATTTAAAGCATATGGGACAAAAGAATGTTCTGAAGAAGATTATATAAAAGTATATAACTTTATGTGTGAAGAGTCTATTGAAAAATTGATGCTTAGTAAATTAACAGTTGAAGAATTACAATATGCAAAGCAAGAAATAACTAGATTACTTGATATTCCTAAAGAACAACTATGTGCTAAAGTACAAGAAGAACAAAGGCCAGAGAAATATGAGAAACTATCAATGGTAGATTCTTATATACTACACATTATGTCTAATGTAGATTATGCTAGAGCAAGGTCTGATTTAGATAGAAAAATTGGGAAACAATTAGAGCAAAACGATGTTGTGATACGTAAAAGTTTATGTTATGCAAATAATTCATATATGAACTTATAATTTTAGGAGGTTTACAGGTGAATAAACAAGATTTGAAAAATCTAAAAAAAGCATTAATTGAAAAATATAAAAACAATTCTTCAGAAATTGATGTTTTAGATAATAAGATAAATATTTTAGATGTAAATAGTTATGATAAAAAATTGAATGATTTTTTAACTTGGGCAGGAATTCCGTGTGTTTTCAATGTGATATTATTACCTAATATAATTAATATTAGTACACTTCCATTAAATTTACTACAAGCTTTAAATGTTAGTGTGCCTATACTAATTGGAATAGTTGGGGAAAAATTATCATGGAAAAAGATAAATGAAGAAATGAAAAAAGTTTCAAGTTCTAAAACTTATAAGCAGAGAATAGAAGAGTTGACAAGATGTGAAATAGATAGAGATAAACTTCTACTTTTAAATGAGGATTTAAGTTTTCAAAATTTTTTAATTGAAGAAAAACTAATAGATGATGATAAAGACATAATTGAAAAAAATGATATTGATTATGTGGAAACACAAAATAATATTCAAAAAATAGAGGAAAACATTGAAAAAAAAGAAAAAGAAATAAACGAAACATTAACTAAAGATATTTTAACTTCAAACTTTAACAAATATAGAGGTACAAAAGAAGAAGCAATTATTTCAAGTATTTTTGGTGGTATATGTTTATATGCAGCGTGCAATATTCATCTTGTTTCAAGAGTGTATAATGGAAAAATAAATAATCCTTTTGAAATAGCATTACCTTTTATAATTGGTGCATTATCTTGTGGAGCTTATTCTATGAAAGAAATTAAGGATAATTTGGATATATTTAATAAAATTAATGATGAACTTGGTGATAGTAAATTGCCAAAATATAGTAAAGAAGATAAAAAATATACAGAAGATTATCGCTATTATTTAAGACTTAAAATGGCCGAATTACGTGAACTTAGAACAAGTTTAGCTCGAGAACAATATAAATTACTAGATTTAGATAGCCAACAGGATAGTCAAAATCGAAAATTAGAAGAACAAGATAAAAACAATCATATAAACAAATTTATAAAAGAATTAGAAGCAATCAAAGAAGAACATGGAGATAGTTTAGTAATTGAAAGATTTGAACAAAAAGCATTACAAGAAAAAAATCCAGTCTTAAGTTGGTTTTTTGCTACTAAAATTAAAGGAGCAGATATAAAAGCCCACGAGCAAGTAATCATTGATAGTAAAGATCCAAAATATAATTATAAGTTTGCTTGTGATGTTAAAGGAGCAGATGTAAGAGCTCATGGACAAGTAATTATCGATAGTAAAGATTTACTTTATAATTATTATTATGCTTTTGATGTTAAAGGAGCAGATATAAAAGCCCACGAACAAGTAGTCATTGATAGTAAAGATCCAGAATATAATTATTATTTTGCTCATAATTTTGAAGGAGCAGATATAAAAGCTCACGAACAAGTAGTCATTGATAGTAAAGATCCAAAATATAATTATTGGTTTGCTCGTAAAATTAAAGGAGCAGATGTAAAAACCCACGAACAAGTAGTCATTGATAGTAAAGATCCAGAATATAATTATTATTTTGCTCATAATTTTGAAGGAGCAGATGTAAAAACCCACGAACAAGTAGTCATTGATAGTAAAGATCCAAAATATAATTATTATTTTGCTGATAAAATTGAAAGAGCAGATATAAAAGCCCACGAACAAGTAGTCATTGATAGTAAAGATCCAGAATATAATTATTATTTTGTTCGTGATGTTAAAGGAGCAGATGTAAGAGCTCACGAACAAGTAATCATCGATAGCAAAGATCTAAAATATAATTATTTATATGCTCTTAAAGTTAAAGGAGCAGATGTAAGAGCTCATGGACAAGTAATCATCGATAGCAAAGATCTAGAATATAATTATTGGTTTGCTCGTAAAATTAAAGGAGCAGATATAAAAGCCCACGAACAAGTAGTCATTGATAGTAAAGATCCAGAATATAATTATAAGTTTGCTCGTGATATTGAAGGAGCAGATGTAAGAGCTCATGGACAAGTAATTATCGATAGTAAAGATTTACTTTATAATTATGATTATGCTTGCGATATTGAAGGAGCAGATGTAAGAGCTCATGGACAAGTAATCATCGATAGCAAAGATCCAGAATGTAATTATTGTTATGCTTATAATGTTAAAGGAGCAGATATAAAAGCTCACGAACAAGTAGTCATTGATAGTAAAGATCTAGAATATAATTATTGGTTTGCTCGTAAAATTAAAGGAGCAGATATAAAAGCCCACGAACAAGTAGTCATTGATAGTAAAGATCCAGAATATAATTATAAGTTTGCTCGTGATATTGAAGGAGCAGACGTAAAAGCCAACGAACAAGTAAAAATTTTAACGAAAGAAAAAAAATAAAAAAGTTAATCTAAAAAATTGGAAAAGAAGTAAAATTAATTTTTTAATTGTTCATAACTATGAAAAAGACAATTCTAGAATTATCTAACTAGATTGTCTTTTTAATTACATATGTTTACCTTTACTTTCACCTATTTCATTATTAATAGCATAATTTGAAACCGCTCTAAAATTTTCGTCATAAGGGTAAACTTGTTGACCAAATTGAAGCCACATCGTTGACCAAGAAGAACCTGTTTTAAGCAATTCTTGAACTCTTGCATTATTCATTGTAGGATTATCTTCTTGTTTATCTAAATCAACACAACCTTCTTCATCATACAATTTACTTTGTAGATCACATTCTAATTTATCACACTGATAAGCAAACATTGATTCTTTTGTATTATGTGCATCAAATTCCAAAAATAATTCTTCAATTTGATTACCATCTAATAAACCATTTAATATTCTATGTACTGCTTCGTGTTCCATTTTTTCTTTTTCTTCTTTTGATATTTGAAATTGAGTTAAATCACCAATGACAGTCTCACCAAGTTCGTGAACTGCTAGCATATATATAACTTTCATAATATCAACATCATATTTATACTCTGATTTCATAGCAATTGCTAACATTTGAACTCCAAAAATATGTTCAGCAACACTCTCAATTCTTTCTCTTTGAACATTCCAATTTTTCCAACCTGTTCTTATAACATTTTTTAATCTATTACATATAACATAATAATTTATTACATTTTGTTCTTTTGACATAAAATTGCCTCTTTTCGATGAATTATTATAGTCTTTAATTTTATATTTGTCAATAATATCAATTGTTTGTGACTTTAAGTTAAAATGTCCTAATAAAAACAAAATGATAATAAAATAAAAAAATCACAAGATTTGCTTTATTTTATATAAAAAATTGTATATAATATCAAGTAAATTAAAAAAGGAGTCCATATATGTTAAAAAATAGATATTATTGTTTAATCTTAAATGACGATATAGAAAAAAGATTTTTATTGAGAGTAAAAAAAGATTTTTATACAGAAGGTATCAGTGTAGATGAGGATAAGTTATTACAAGGGTATTTTTATTTTAACGGTTATATTTGTTTAAATATTTTGGATAATAATGATTTAGAAGCTAAAATTTGGGAACATAAAGGAATTGTTGGCTCCATTGAGGATGGCGTTTCTCACGCGGCACTAGATGAAGAACTTGAGTCTTATGGACGTTCAAGTAAAATGAATGTCAAACTAGAAGAAATTACTGATAAAGAATTAATTGGCAAAATAGATTTTTTAATTAGGAGTTCTATTAGAAATTTAAGTCCAAATAATAGACAAATTTATGATTTTTTTAATCAAAGAAGAAAACACCATTTTCAAGAGTTTAAATCAGATATTACATCGCCTATTTATAATGTAGATGGCACGGCATATATTGAGATTGATGATCCCGAACTTGATTTTACACGTGAAGATTTAAAAGAAATTGGGCAATATTTACAAAGTCTTAATCAAAAACAAATAGTTAATGGAAAAGATGAAAATGGAAAGAAAATAAGAAAAAGAACTCATAAAAAACAAAAGTAATAAAAAAATACAATTTAATAAAAAGCTGTAATTTGATAAGGAAGAGAGGCTAATAATTTATGGAAACAGATCTATTAAAATATGTTAGAAGAATACTTGGAACACCTGATAAAAATTTAAATTTAAAAACTTCGATAGGAATAAAAGAAATGATAGAGTTACTTGACTTTATTGTAGAAAATAAGTTGGATTTAGAAAGTAAAAGTATGACCGTTGATATAAATGACAATAGATATGATATTATATTTTCATATCATACAAGTAGTAATAGTGATTTTACTTCTTCTGATAAATCTTGGTTTGTTTCTATTAAAATAATAGGTCAAAATAAAAGCATTGTTTTTAAAGAGTATAAAAATAAGAAAGAATGTTATAATCCAAAAAGTTTTGATTTTTCTAATATTGATAAAAAATATACAATTATTGAGTCAATAGATGATTATGGTCAAGTTTATACAATGATAAATCAATGTGGAACTATTTATGATAAATATTATCATCCTAATTTTAATGAACTTATTCAAAATTATTCTTATATAGGTCAAGGCTTACATATTAGTGATAATTATTGGAGTGAAGAAAATGGTATTAAAGTAAGAAAAAAAGATGATGGTACGATAGAAATTGAAGACCATTCTTCATCTTTAGGTACTTTAAGCGAATATATCAAAAAAACGGGAGATAAATATATTACGATAATTAAAGATGGTGAACAATATTATTATGATATAGATAGTCAAAAACTTTTAAATGAGAAAAAATCTGAAGAATTAAATATTCCTATACGTGATTACAATACTGACCATCCAGAATATACGCCTTATATAAAAAAGGATTCTAATTTTTGTAAAATAATTTCATTATTTTCAAGATTTGATAAAGAAGTAAAATTAACAAATTTTAATGATGATGAATTAAGTGCTATTAAAGAGCAAATTAAAAACAATTTAGTTAAAAGTAAAGAAAAAGCTAAGTGTTATAAAAAAATATAAAAATCATAAGAAAATCCAAAAATGTTTGTTAAAATGTAGGAATAAAAGAAAGTAACAAGAAAACTGCTTTATTGTTTTCTTTTAGTAGTTCAAATATGTATTCATTTACAAAATGTTTATAATATGTTAATATATAACGAAAAAAACTTTGCTTAAAAATAAAAAATAATATTGTTTTTAATTAATGTATCGTGAGGTGAAAGAATATGGAAGCAAAATTATTATATGATTTTGAAAAATATTTACAACTTAAACAAAATACTTGTGCTGCAAGAATATTTTTAAATGCTTTTAATCTTATATTAGAAGAAAATGTTGAAAATATCGATCAATTTTCAAAGCTAAAAATTTTTGATTCTGATATGAATGAGGTTGGAAAATTATATTTTAAGAATGGAAAAGTTTTTATATCTGCAAACTTTAATAATAATGTTTTAAATGCAGAATTTAACATTGCCAAAATATATGGCTATTATGCTATTCTTGAAGACAATATTCAAGGAAATTGGAATAATGATATTGATTTTCAGTTACAACAATCAAATGGTATAAAGCTTTCAGGGCAATTTGAAATAAGAGCAGCTTTAGATAGTGAGTATGGAATTCATTGTAATTGTCATCCGTTAATAAAGTATGAAGTTGATGGTAAAGAAATGATGATATTAAAAATGTTTAGAGATGGTAGTGAACTTAATCTTCAAATAATGAAAGACAATTATAAAGAAAAAATAGATATATGTTCTTGGGATAAAAATCGTTATCTATATCACGAAATAATAAAAGGTGAATATGATAGACAAAAATTAGGAAATCCATTTTCTAGATATGTTTTAGTAAAAGAAGCAGAAGATGAAAAAAATAAGGGAAAATTAGCATCGCTTTTAAGTGAATCAAATTATATTAGACCAGTGCTTTTTGAAACAAATTATATTCCAAAAAATAGTAATAATTCTATTCAATTATCATTGCAAATTGGAAAATTAATGCGAGAGTTAGATCCAAGTATGTATGAAAGAATAAAAGAAACAAAAGAAATTCTAAAAATTGATAATAAATCTATATTTGACAATTTAGTTGGTATATGCTTTGAAAAATATACTAATGAGCAAGTAGAGGCATTGCTTGGAGTTACAAAAAATAAAATTTTATATCAAGATGGAAATGATACATTAGCAAATTCTTATTTTGGAATAAATAAAAGTGATTATTTTTTTCCTAAAGAAATGCAAAAAAAATTGGTAAAAAAATAAGAATAATATTAAAAAATGATTTAGAAAAATTTTTAATAAATTTTATGAGAAAAGAAAATGTTATGTTATATAATATGACACAATTTGAAAGGAGAAACATTTCATGAATAAAACTATTGAAAAATTACTAAAAGAAAGAGAATTTAATAAAATTTTAAAGCTAGTAGAATTGGGTATTATTGATAAAGAAATAGGAACAAAAGCAATAATAAGTACTAAAGAGCCTGAATATATTTATAGATTTGCGGCTTCCATAGAAGGTGCAGATATAGATAAATTACAAGATGCAATTATAGATGCAGGTATAAATGATGCTATATATATTTACTACTTTGCTAGAGATATAAAAGGTGCCAATATAGAAAAGTTAGAAGATGCAATGATAAAAATCGAAAACAGTCATCAAATTTACTATTTTGCTAGAGATATAAAAGGAGCAAATATAGATAAATTACAAGATGCAATAATGAAAATTAATTGGCCACCTATTATTTATAAATTTGCCGGGGATGTAAAAGGAGCAAATATAGATAAGTTACAAGATGCAATTATAAAAAATCCAACAAAAGAAAATGCAAAATATATTTATGAATTTGCTAATTTAAAAAAAGGATTAGATATAGAAAAATTACAAAAAGCAATAATTGCCACAAAAGACGCTCAATATATATATTATTTTGCTAGATTTCAGGAAGGAGCAGATATAGAAAAGTTAGAAGATGCAATAATTGCAACAAAAGCTGCTTATTATATTTGCGAATTTGCTAAAGAAATAGAGAAAGCAAATATTAAAAAGTTACAAGATGCAATTATTGCCACAAAAGATGCAGAATGCATTTACGAATTTGCTAAAGATATAGAAGGTGTTGATATTGATAAATTAATAGATGGAATTATTGCTACACAAGATGCACGATGGATATATGAATTTGCTAATGAAATAAAAGGTGCCAATTTAGGAAAACTAACAGACGGAATTATTGCTACACAAGATGCTTATTATATTTGCGAATTTGCTAAAGAAATAGAGAATGCAAATATAGAAAAATTAGCAGACGGAATTATTGCAACAAAAGATGCTCCTTATATTTGTGAATTTGCTAAAAATATAAATGGTGCTAATATAGAAAAACTAACAGATGGAATTATTGCTACACAAGATGCACGATGGATATATGAATTTGCTAAAAATATAAAAGGTGTCAATATAGATAAATTAACAGATGGAATTATTGCAACAAAAAGCTATGATGTTATGCATGAATTTGCTAAGTGCATAAAAGGCATAAGTGCAGAAAAGAAAGATGCAATAATGAAGATTGTTGAAGTTAAAGATACAGATTATGGTGCTACTGATTATTCCAAAACTTTATCGTTATTAAAATATTTACTAGATACGAAAGATTTTGAAACAATTTTGGACAATAAAGAGGAATTTTCTAAATTATTTGTTGATAAAGAGCAAGAAGTTAGTAAAGAACAACAAAAAATGTTAATCAAAAGTAAATAATTAGAATGAGTAACAAGAAAACAACAGTTTTCTTGTTTTACTGTTTGGTTATTTTGACTTTATAAATTATTTATGTTACAATATGTCAAAATAGTTTTAGGAGGGATAGGTTTTATGAAAAAATTAGAAATATCAAAAGATAAGTTTGAAGAATTTGATAATATTGATATGGGCTACCCAAAAATTGAAATAGTGTATGATTCTACTAAATATGAATTTGAATGTGTTTATGGCTTAAATAAAATTATTTTGAGAAGATTAAAAGATGGAAAAATTATTCATATATTTGATACCAAGATAACATTTATAGTAGAGTGTGATAAAAATAATAGAGCAAACTTTATGGTCGGTGAATGTTCAGGTGAATTTCGTAATAATAAATTAAAGCATTATATTGACAAAGGCAAAGAAAATTTAGAATTAGAAAGCACATTAGATATAAGCAGTGAGTGTAGTCTTGACCAATGTCAAATTACAAATAATTCTTTTGCTTTCGTAAAGAAAAATAGTCAATGTTATAGTGCCTACAATAGTATTTACACACTTGATGGACGTATAAAATCTTTCAAAAAAATATATAATGATAAGCGAATTCAAATGAAATTTAAGGAGCCAACAATATTAGTTGAGCAAGAATATGGAAAATCTTATTATGATAGTGTTAGTGATAGAGTTTTCTATGGTGTTAATCCGGAAACATTAGAAATTAATACTCCTATTTGGAGTGAGCTTCAACAACGATTAATACCTATCTACACTGAAGAAGATATAAAAAATAAAAACATTATAGATCCTATAGGTTTAGGAGAAACAACTCTTTATTGTGAAGTAAAAAAGCCTTTAGATGAAATAGCTAGATATTTAACTCCATCTAAAGAAGTTTATACAGACAAAAGTGAAATTAATGATGAATTTATAAGACAATTTGTTAAAAAATAATTAAAACAATATTTCACAAAGTTTAAATAAAATTAAAGGGGTAATAAATGAAAAGAGTATTAATTATAGGCGATAGTGAATTTATAAGTAATATGCTAAAAAGATTAAGTTCAAATGAAATAGATATTTTAAGTGTTCCATCAGTAGAAGAAGCAATGAAAGTTTTGACTAAAAATGATATAAATATAGTAGTTTTGAACTTAAAATCATCATTAGAAAATATGAAAAAAATAGCCAATAAAATACAAGCAAAATATAATATATCTACTATAATATTTGAATCTGTTCACGAGCCAAGCTTCGAGCATATTAATTTAGACTTTGATTTACTTAATGAAGAGTTTAAACGTGATAATATGAGAAGAAGTAATTATAATTCAAAACGTAAATATAAAGTAAAACACAAAGTTAAACGTAATAAAAATTAAATATTTATAAATAGTTTATAATATAACTAATTTCTAATAATTATAGTGCAAATGAAATCATAAAATATTTTAAAATAACTTTTAGAAAAGAGGAGAAAAGAATGATAATATTAAGAGATATAAAAGATATTCCAGAATATAGAGGAAGACCTATTAAAATAGGTGAGTTTTATAGACCACCTATAGATGAAAAACCTCATAAATTTTATGAATATAATAAAGAATTAAGCTCTAAGGTTAATGGATACAGAAAAGGCCCTAAAAATCCGTATCTTGATTATTTGTTAGGTGATTGTCAAGAATTAAGTGATGTAAATATTAAGGGTTTGCCATTTGAAAATATGAAAATGGGCAAATTCATAATTTATGAAGATGAAGATAAGAAAATTTTTATTTACAATAAATTACATAATAAGTTATCTTCTATAGAAGTATGCAATAGAGCCGAAATAAATAAAATAAAGCAAACAGATTTAGGAGAATTGCTATTTTTTACAAATGATGAAACTAAATTAACTCATTACTATTTTGAAGACAGTGATGATGAAGTGAGAATAGATACTATTTATAGCGAATTACCATTAGAGGAAATCTTACCAGATATATATTTGTCATCTAGTGAAGATGATAATCATTATTTACTATATAATGTAATAAGCAAAAATAGTTTAGAAATTCAAAATGATGAAATTATGGTTTTAGATAATAAGCTTTTATTAGCTAGAACTATTGAAGAGGGAAATTTTAAAGATATTATCTATAAGATTATTGATAAATATAATTTAGAATGTGTAAATATTTATAGTGAGTTACAACAAAAAATGTTACTTGGAGAAAATTTTCCTTTAACAAGTGAAGAGGAAAAAGAATTAATAGAGAATAAAGTTGTTAAATATCTTAAAATGTTAAATGAAACAACATCAATAGAGCGTAAAAAAATTTTAGAAAAAAAGTAGTATTTCAAAATTACCACAAAGATTATATTAAAATTTTAATTATTTTTTCTTAAGCCAAAGCAGTGTGTTCAAATCACATCGAGGACGTCATTAGTAAATTTGTTTTAAATTTATGCTTTTTTGGAGGAATTATGAAATGCATTAAAATTATAACTGATGAAGATTTTAATTTGGAAGTTAATGAATTTGACAATCCTAGAATTCGTTTAGGAGCTAGAGGCATTGTATTTAATGATAAGAAAGAAATAGCAATTCTTCATAAAGTTTATAAAAATGAATATAAACTTGTTGGTGGTGGCATTGAAGAAAATGAAAATCCAATAAATGCTTTTAAAAGGGAAGTATTGGAAGAAACAGGTTTTAAAATAAAAGTTGATGACTGTCTTGGTACTATAAGAGAAGAAAAATCTCAAGATAATTTTATTCAAATTTCTACTGTATATGTAGCACACATTGTAGGAAACTTTGAAAAAACAAGTTTTACTCAAGAAGAAATTGATGATGGTGCAAAATTATTATGGCTTTCTATTGATGATGCAATAAATAAAATTAAATCTTGTGAAAAAAATCTTGTAGCCTCTAAACACGAGGGAAACTTGAGTGTATATCATACAAGATTTATTGTTAGAAGAGATTATACTATTTTGAAATATTATACTGAAAAAATATTGAAAAAAAATAAAAAATAGATTTGCATTGCATTTTTGCAATGCACTTATTTTTTTTGTTTAACGAATTAAGACTTTTTTATTTGAATTAAATTATTAATAATATATAATAAGCACCAACAAAGGAGCAAAATAATATGAAAAATGTTGCTTTAGTTGGTGTCGGACCACACGCTAAAAGAATTTATTTGAATTATTTAAAAAAACATAGAGTTAATCTTTCATTTATTGTAGAATTAGATTCTCAAAAAGATAACGTAAGAAAATATTTAGATGAAAATGGTTTTAAAAATACAAAAATATTTACAATAGATGATAAGTTTAGAGATGCAGAACATCTTCCAGAAGATACTGCAAGTAATCTTCTTGCCGTTTGTAAAACATTTGAAATAACTCATTTAATAATATCTACCGAGCCAAAGGCACATTTTATGTATTTGGAATTGGCTTTGAAAAATAATATAAATGTGTTAACCGATAAACCTATTACTGTTGTAAAAAATATGACAAGTTTATCAAGTATTGAGAAGATTAGAAAACAATATTATGAATTAATTGAGTTGGCTAAAAAATCAACAGGTACTTGCAAAGTTATGTGTCAACGCCAATATCATAAAGGCTACGAAAAGATAAAAGAAGTTTTAACTGACACAGTTAACAAATATAAAATGCCTATAACTAATATTGATATTTTTCATTCTGATGGTGCTTGGGAAATGCTACACGATTTAGAAAAAGAAAATCACCCATATAGATATGGCTATGGAAAATTATTTCATAGTGGTTATCATTTTATAGATTTATTAAGCGATTTTATTAAGATTAATGATTCTCTTGGTGGCAATAAAAAAATTGTTGATGGGGAAGTTTATTCAAAAATATTTACACCAAATGATGAAATGAATATTTTAAATATAGAAGATTACAAAAGATTGTTTAAAGGACAAAATATTCCTGATTATTATAATGAAAATGATAATCCTACTTTTAACAAATATGGTGAAAAAGATTATCACGGTCTATTAACTTTCTATAATAAAGATGGTTTTACTATTACAACTGCTAATCTTAATTTATTACATAATGGTGTATCAAGAAGAGCCTGGATTGAAACAAAAGACTTTTATAAGTCTAATGGACGCATAAGGCACGAAAGAATTAATATTGAAATTGGACATCTTCTAAATATTCAAGTACATAGTTATCAATCAAAAGAGATTTGTGAACGTACTGATGACGAAGAAAATGTTGGTGGTCTTGAGCATTTTGATATTTATTTCTTTAATAACCCATTAGTTGATGATAAACCTTTTAAAAAAATTCATCTAGGAGATATGTATTCAGATAAAGAAAAGAAAGAATTTTTAGGATATAATGAATTATCACGTGAAGTATTCTTAAATAATTTTTTGAATAATAAAGAATGTAAAGGGGACATTATGGATCAAGCACTAGCTATTGAGATATTATATTCTTGTGCTAAAGGAGTTCATAATTATTATCAACATAAAAATAAGACAGAGAAGATTAAAATTAGAAATGAATATACTTATAGATTTATTGCTAAAAGATTAAAAGAATATTCTAAACCTTATAATATTGATACAGAGAAAAAAATGATAAAAAGTGGTATATTCTATAAAGATATTTATACTCTTTATAATTCTATGAATTTTATTCCAAATGAAAATGTCTACGAAGTATTCTTATCTATAGATGATACTAAAAATGTAGCAGGGTCACTTTTACATAAGAAATTTAAAAATAAGTATTTTGCTATTTTGTATTATAAATACTTGGAATATATCATTAAAAACAAAAAGATTTCTTATATAGAACGCAAAATTGAAACGTATGTTTAGTTTACTATTTGAATACTGTTTGGTTTACTAAAAAAATACTATTTAGTTTATTGAAAAAAACTTGTCAAGGTGTATAATTGAATAAAATGAGTTAATTATGCAAAGAAAACAACTCATTTTTTTGTTTATGTGAATTAGCAAATTTTAAGAAAAATATTGACTTTTCTGATAATATGACTAAAATATATAACAAATTTGTTGGTGGTCTTATTATGATTGATTTAAAAGAAAATTTAATTCTTAACAAAAATTTATTAATTCAAAATATAAATAAAAAGAGATTTTTATCGGGCTTTTACGCTCTTTAAAATCTCTTTTTCTATTATGAGGAGGTTTTTCTAATGGACAATGTTGTTACTCTTAACGAATTGATTAATATAAGTGATTATATAAAAAAAGTAGCAGAAAAAAATAAACAACAAAACGAATTGTTAAGTGAACAAGTTTGCAATTCATACGATACTTCATACATTAGAAGTAATCTTTTAGAATTGTTTAATAAGTTTAAGTCGGCAAAATATTTATACGAATTTCCACTTGATAGTTCCATTAAGCTAACACCTAGTTATACTTTAGATGAAGCTTGTCATCAGTTAAGTAATGTAAGTCAAGTTGAACAAATTATTGAAAATCATATTGACAAACAGTTATTAACTACAAACATTTACAATTCTATTATCAAAGTAAGTTACAAATTATCAAATGAAGAAGTAATTTATTTTATTAATACATTTTTTAGTCGCAAATCAGAAGAAGATATTGCTAATATAATAGGTATCTCAAAAACTTATTTACAAAAAATCAAAAAAAGTTGTTTGATTAAAATGTGGGTAGATTTAAAGAAATATTGTGAAATAGATGATTAAGTTCATCTTTTTTTTTATGAGTTTATAGGGAGCTCATTATCAAAAAACTAATTTTATGAAAGGAGGAAGAAATATGTTTTTGATATTTCATAAGTTAAAAATACCATAATTTTAAAAATTCATAAAAAACTCTTGCAAAATTCACTTTTTTAAGTGATAAATAGTATAAGCGAAATTCTTAATTTTGCCTATTTTTAGCCAATTTAAGAAACTTTATGGTAGGAGTTGACCAGTTATGAGAGAAAAAATAAAAAACAATAAGAAACTAATTATTTTTAGCAGTAGTTTAGTTGTAGTTATAGGGGTATTATTAATTGGTTTTAAATTTTATAATAATACTAATAATAAGTTAAATAATAAGAAAGAAGAAACTCAAAATGATTATATTGTTCAAGATAAAGAATTAAATATAAAAGAAGATAAGGGAGAAGAAAGTATAGTTGAAGAAGAACAAAATCAAACTGATAACACTCCAAAAAATATAGAAGATAATAATATTAATTCAAAATCTAGTACAAATAACAAATCAAATAATACTCAAAAAAATTCTACACCTAATAATGATAATGTAAATTCTACTACTGATAATAATTCTAATGTAGAAAATAATTCTACACAAAGCCCTGTTGAAGAAACTAGCCCTAAAGTAAATGAAGAATCAAAACCTCAAAATTATGTAGGTGTACCAGATCCAAATTCATTCTTTTATTCTATTCATAAAGGGCGAATTGATAAGAATTACACTACTTTAGAGGCTTGTAGACAAAAAAGTGTTGATGTTGGATTTCTTGATACAACTGATATACTAAATATTATTTGTTATGAAGTTCTAGATGGACAAAGTAACGTTTTAGGAATCTATATGCACGTAAATTGTATTTCAGGGAATTGTGAAAGATATAAAGTATTAGCCGGTATTGAAACTAGCTAATTTTTTTATGGAGGAATGATTTATGAAGATATTATCTTTAATAGTTATTTCACTAGTAACATTGCTAGTGATTTTTTTATTTTGTGCTTGTTTTATTTCAAGCAATTTTGAATTAGAGGAGGAATTAGAAAATGAAAAAAAATAAATTGTATAAACTGTTAGTGTTTCCGTTAATGGCAATAAGTATGTTGTTAGGAACTAAAACTGTTCAAGCATCAACCGAAAAATTAACACTAACTTATTCAGATTGGTTTAGGTCATATACTGCAGGTGGTGTCTATTCAAGTTGGTACTTGGTAGATTATTCATTTAATGGTAGAACTGCTTATTGTATTGAGCCAGAGATTGAAAATGGAACTTATTATCAAACAACAAGCGATTTTTCGATAACTAATTATACCAATGAACAAAAAGAACGAGCTCTTTTAATTGCATACTATGGTTATGATTACCCAGGTCATCAAACAAGAGCATACCGTGCAGCTACTCAAGCTCTACTATGGGAAAACGCAGGTAGTTCACCTGTAATTTTTTCAACACAAAGATATGATAATGGAATGATTTATGACATTTCTTCTGAAAGAAATGAAATCGAAAGATTAGTTAGTGAGCATTATAAAAAGCCATCTTTCAATGGACAAAACTTTTCTGCAAATGTTGGTGAAACAATTACATTGACTGATGAAAACAATGTATTATCAAATTATGAAGTTTATTCATCAAGCAATGCTCAAGTGAGTATTAACGGAAATAAACTAACAGTTAAACCTACAACGGTAGGAAAAATAAATATAAAGTTTGTAAAAAAACAATATACATCTCAACCTTACTTACTTTATCATAGTCCAAATGAACAAACAATGTTATCGGCAGGAGCAATCGATCCAGTATATTCTGACGTAAATGTTAGCTCTTTAGGAGGTAAAGTTGACATTGTAAAGCTTGATAAAGATTCAAATACTGCAGTACCACAAGGAGAAGCTACTTTAAAAGGTGCAGTCTATGGAATTTACGATGCAGATACTGACGTATTAATTGAAAAAATTACGACTAACGAAAAAGGCATAGCGATGAGTAATAATTTATCAAAATTAGGAAAATTCTATTTAAAAGAAATTACTGCTAGTAAAGGTTATAAATTGGATAACACAAAATATTACTTTACAAGTACACTTGAGAATCCTAACGCGTCTTTAAAAGTAAAAGAAGATGTTATCACGAGAGATTTTAGAATTATTAAAGTATACGCTAGCGATAAAACACAAATTATGACACCAGAAGTTAATGTTAAATTTGGTATTTATGATAGGAATAACAAATTAATTAAAACTTTGACAACTGATGAAGAGGGGAAAATTACGTTCAATTTGCCTTATGGTCATTACACGCTAAAGCAATTAAATACTCCAAGCGGTTACGAGAAAATAAAGGATTACAATTTTGAAGTAAAAGATTTAGGTGCAACTATTAATAAAGTATTCTCTAACGCAGAAATTACTGCGCGTGTTAAAGTTGTTAAAGTGGATCAAGATGGAAAGATTATTACACGTGCAGGAATTAAGTTCAAGATTAAGGATTTATCTACTGGCAAATACATTTGTCAAACAGTTGCTTATCCAAATCATAAAACATACTGTGAATTTGAAACAGATAAAAATGGTATACTTATAACTCCATACCCTTTAAATTCAGGAGATTATCAACTAGAAGAAGTAGACCAAAGAATAGATGGTTATTTATGGAATAGCAATCCTTTGAAATTCTCAATAAACGAAAATTCAAATATTCAAAGTACGGAAGATTTTGATGCAATATTAGAATTGAAATTTACTAATCAAGAAGTTAAAGGAAAAATTGAACTACACAAGAAAGGCGAACAAGTCGTTATTGAAGATGGTAAGTTTACTTATGTTGAAGTACCACTTCCAAATGTAACTTTTGGCTTATATGATGCTAACGGAAATTTAATTGGTGAATACAAAACTGATTCACAAGGAAACTTAGTAATTGAAGGATTAAAATTAGGAAAATATACTTTAAGAGAACTTAAAACATTAAATGGCTACGTACTTGACAAAAATGTATATACATTTGAATTGGCTTACAAAGACCAGTACACGCCAGTCGTTGTAAAGACATTTAACTTAAAAAATAAACTTAAAAAATCTGATTTAGAATTTTCTAAAACTGATTTAACAACTGGTAAGGGAATTCCAAACACAAAGGTGGAAATTTATACTGAAAATGATGAGCTAGTTTTTTCTGGTCGTACTGATAAAAATGGAAAAATTGTCATCAAAAATTTATTTGTTGGAAAATTCTATATAGTAGAAACTGAAGCTGCAACAGGTTATCGTTTAAGTGATGAAAAAGTATATTTTGAAATAACGGAAGATGGTAAAGTTGTAAAAGCTAATATGACTAATGAAAAAATAAAAGGAACTTTGGAATTTACAAAACAAGATTTATCAAATGATGAGGCTCTACCAAACACATTAATTGAGATTTACAATGCAGAAACTGATGAGCTTGTTTTCTCTGGTCGTACTGATGAAGAGGGAAAAATTGTCATAAAGGATTTAGAATATGGAAAATATTACATATTAGAAAAAGAGGCACCAGAGGGATATACTTTGAATGATGAAAAAATGTATTTTGAAATTTTAGAAGATGGCAAAGTTGTAAAAGCTACTATGAAAGATGAAAAGATTGTTGAAGTGCCTGATACTTTTAAAAATGATTATTTAATGCTTGGAATGAGTAGCTTAATAATTGTAGGTGCAGGAATTGTAGCTTATGGAATCATTAAAAAGAAAAAAAGTCAAAAATAAAAAATGCTCAATTATATTTTTGGGCGTTTTTTTAATGATTTTAGGAATAACTGTATTGATATGTAATTACTATAACAATAAAAATAAAGACAAAATGAATGATAAGCAAATAGAAAGCTTTTTTCAATTAGAAGAACAAGAAGAAAGCTTATCTACAACTAATGAAGTTGATGAAGATAAAAGTGTTGCTCAAGAAGAAGTTAATTACATTGCTATTTTGGAAATTCCTAAAATAAATTTAAAGAGAGGATTATTTGAAAAAACAAGTCCTCAAAATAATGTAAATAAAAACATTTATATTTTAAAAGAAACAACATTGCCAGATGAACAAGTTAATAGTCATATATTATTAGCAGGTCATTCTGGCAATAGTTATGTTTCATTTTTTAGAAATTTAAAACAATTAAATATGAATGATAAAATTTATTTTTATTATAAGAATATTAAATATCTCTATGAAGTATCAAACATATACGAAATAGAAAAAACAGGAACAGCTATAATTAGAAATACTAATACTTCTGATATAACTCTTATTACTTGTATTGGTACTACTAATAGGCAAGTTGTTTATGTTGCAACACTAATAAATAAAATAAACTACTAATAGAAAGGACAACATTATGGAAAAAGTTGCAGTATATGCAAGTTTTAAAAAACAAAGTAGAAAATCCATAGATTTCTTTTTAAGGAAAATAGCCGATTGGTGTCTTGTAAATAATTATGATTACACCATTTATTTTGATAAAGTACAAGAACGTACAAACTTAAAAAATAGGAAAGAACTAGAAAATTTAAAAGAACATATAAGACAAAAACGGTATTCTAAAGTAGTAGTTAAAAATATTACTCAATTATCTACGAATACTGATGAAAATATAGATTTTATAAATTTTCTTTTAAGTAATGATTGCAAGATAGAAAGTATGGATAATTTGGATCTAACTTTGTATAAAAAAATTATTGAAAGATTTAAAAATGATAAGGAGGAAAGAGAAAGATGAATAATGAAATTGAAAAAGAAGAAAGAATAGTAAGAAACTCAAGAAATAAATTTGAATTGGAAGGAAATGTTGCTAATATCAATGAAATTTATACTAATCAAAATGGAAAACAAATATTAAGATTTGATTTAGCACAAAACAATAATGGAAATACTCAATTTGTACCTATTGTATTAAGAGGTGAATTGGTTAATTCTTATGGTAATGAAATTCAAAAAGGTGATTGGATTTCCGTTAAAGGTAGAATATCTACTTATTTAAAAGATACCGAAAAAGATGGTATGACATTTAAAGAAAAAGCTATTGATATTTTAGGCTTTGAAATTACTAATAGAATAAATAATAAAGTTTATACTTCTGATGGTCAAATTCAAGAATTATCTAATAAAAAAGAAACTGAAAATGATTCTGAAATGGAAAGATAGTTATGAAATATAATTATGAAATATTAAATTATTGGAAAGACTCTCGTGATTTGTATGTAAATTATACAGTAGAAAATGTTGATACTAAAGAAAAAGCTAATACCATAGCTTATTATAATGTTAATGATTTAAAAGTTAACTACGATGCAACTACTGATGAAGAAATTAGAGAATATTTGCTAAAAGATTTACAAAGAAATAATGGATATGAATTTAAAAAACCTAAAGTTAGTATATTAAGTCCATTATTACAATATGTTTATGATACTGTTTGTCAAAACGAATCAAATATGTGTCATATAGATTATGATGATTGGCAAGAACTAAAAGAAGATTATGATTTTACAGAAAAAGATATAGATACTTTAAAAAAAGAAATAGATAAATATAATCTTGATGAATTAGTAGTTGTTGATGATGGTGAATACAAAATATGTGGTTATGGTATTATTCAAGAGTTTTTCAATGATGATAGAGTAAAGGAAAATGATGAACTTGAAAGATGAATTAAAAAAAGGTCAAGCCTTTATAGGCCTTGATGATAACAAATATTATTTTTTAGGACTTGATTATGATGACCAAGTCTTTTTTACAACATTAGATTTATGGAGTGAAAAAGAACAAAAATATATGTCTAAAAGTAACATTTTCATAAAAGAAGTATTAAATGAGAAGTCAGATATAATAGAAAATTGTACTTGGTATTATCAATCTATGAAAGAATTAGATAACTCATCTATGGAAGAAAAAATAAAAAGATGTATAGACATTATTAAAAATTCAAATACAAATGATTTTGAATTAAGACCAACCGAAGTTGGTCCATTAGTAAGAGGTCAAGCATATAGTAAAGAATTTAATCAATATTATGAAGTTATCGGCTTTATCGTTGATAATAATATTTACGTTGATGATAATTTGAAATCAAAACAAAAAGGATTTTTTGCAATATATCATTCTAATTGTGAGAATACTGTACCACTGATATTTGAAAGAAATTTTAGTGAAAAAGATAATTCCTTTGATGGAAAACATTTTGTTGCAGGAAATAATGATAGAGTCGATATAGAAGAAATTATTTGTAATAAAGATTTAGTTAATTCATATATGAATGACACATTAATAGAAAGATTAGAAACAAACAATAGAGAAATGTCAAAATAAAAAAATAGACTAATGTTCTTTGAAAATTTGGTTAATAGCTACACATTCTAGTAAGGTATAGTGTTTATACTCTTTCTTGGATTGTGTAGTTATTAACTAAGCTATTAATAATTACATAGTTCTTTTTATTTTATAGACAAAATTAAAAGAGAGGGTGAAAACAATGAGAAATTTTAATTTATTAGCAATCCAACAATTAGAGGGTGGAACTTATACTGTTGATACAGTATTAAAAGTCATAAAACAAATAACTGATTGGGCATTAGCCGTAGGTATATCTCTAGCAGGTGTTGCTCTTGTAGTTAGTTTTATTATGTATGCAGTAGTAGATGTAGACCAAAAGCCAAGAGTAAAAACAAGAATATTACAAACATTGCTTGGAATCTTTGGAATAATTTTAGCTATTTCATTAGTTAATATTATAATTAGACTATTTACGTAGGTGCTTGTATATGATGATAAAAGTTTTTGATTTATTAAGAAGTTTAGGTTGGTATATAGTTAGTTTTATTTATGATTTAATTGATGGACTTCTTGAAATTATCAGAAAATTAAATGCTTTTGATATAATCAATTCATTATCAAATAATCAAGCATTTAAAAGTTTTTATACAGGAGTTATGGCAATAGCCGTAACACTGTTTGCATTATTTATAATATGGAAATTTGTAAATAAACTTTTAGATCCAGATGAAGAAATAACTTTTAAAACTATAATAATGGAAGTTATAAAATGTGGTGCATTAATAATGCTTTCTACATTTTTATTTGTCCAAGTATCCAATTTTTCAATAACACTATCTAATTATACAGGAAATATTTTTGAAAATAGCACTAATACAAAAATGAGTGATACAATGCTTACAATGTTTATTTCTTATAGTGATAACTATAAAAATAGCGACAAGTTTAGTGAAAATAAAAGTATAGAAGAATTAGTAAAAAGTGATTCTTTTGATAATGATGAGAAATATATAGAAAAGTATGTTACAAAATCACGAGCAATATTATCTGATGAAAAAGATTACAAGTATGATATTAATTGGTTTATGGCCATAATAAGTGGAGGCTTTTTCTTATATAGCTTATTTTTTGCAGGAATAATGTTAGGTAGAAGACAAATAGAATTTCTATTCTTATTTTCTATATCACCAATAGTTTTTGCAACAAGTGTAGGCAATAAGCAAAGGCGAGGAGCAGTAATAGAACAATTAGTATCACTAGCACTTCAAAGTGCAGTAGTAATGTTAATAGTTAGCTTAACTGTTATGGTAATGCAAGAAATAAATGTAACAACATTTTTTACAAATACCTTTATGAATATAACTACTAAATCATTATTGTATTTAGGGTGTGCAACATTTATTTTAACTGGTAGTCAAGTTATCAATCGTTTTATTGGTGCAAATGTCAGTGCGGCAAGTGGTAGAGAACAGTTAATGTCATTAATGGGATATGGCAAAATGGCAGGAATAGGAGCAACAGTTGCAACAGGAGTTGGAATTGGTGGAGGACTACTTGCAACAGGAGGAGCAATAAAAGGTGGGAAAGCTTTAGGCTCACAAGCCCTAACTCAAACAGGACTAGCTTTAGGAACAATGGGAATGGTTGATTCTACAAATGGACAAACACCAAATAGAATGCAACAATTTGCAACGGCTATGGGAAGTAAAATGTATATTGCAGGTCAAAAATTAGGTAAAAAAACTGATACCAATAAATTTAGTGCAAGTGATGCTTTTATAAATGCAGGAGCTAATAGTCTAAATAATACGGTAAGAAAAGTAATGCCACGAGCAAGTTATAACACTTCTTATTATAGAAGAAGAAAAAATATGGTCTAGTTTTAAAATTTATTATTACGTTATTAATAATATAATTTTAAGAGCTTTACAATTTCCATTCCCAAATAAGTCAACTTTGGACTTTTTTGGGAATAACTAATTGATAATTTTCTTAAAAAGGAGTAAAATAATACTTGAAAGGGAGAATCAATATGAGAATAAATCGTGATTATTACTTAAATAGGCTTATAGAAGCTCAAAATGATGGACTTATAAAAATTGTTACTGGAATAAGAAGATGTGGTAAATCTTATTTGCTTAATACATTATTTTATGAATATCTGATAAACAATAATGTGGCAGAAGACCATATTATATCGGCAGCATTAGATGATTCTGATAATGAACACTTATTAATTCCCCAAAATTTAAGTAAATTTGTTAAAGAAAAAATAATTGATAAAGAAAAATATTATGTAATACTAGATGAAGTTCAAAAATGTAAAAACTTTGAAGGCGTTTTAAATGGACTTTTGAGAATACCAAATATTGATATTTATGTAACGGGTAGTAATTCAAAGTTCCTATCTAGTGATATAGTTACGGAATTTAGAGGAAGAGGCGAAGAAATTAGGGTATATCCACTATCATATTATGAATTTATGTCAGTATATGAGGGTGATAAACTTGATGGTTGGGTTGAATATATAACTTATGGTGGACTACCATTAGTTGCTTCAATGAATAGTGATGAAAGAAAAATGGCTTATTTAAAAGAACAACAAAAAAATGTTTATGTAAATGACGTTGTTGAGAGAAATAATATAAAAAACGATAGTGAATTAGTTAGTTTGATTGAGATAATTTCCTCAAATATTGGCTCATTGACAAATCCAAAAAAACTTTCTGACACTTTTCAATCAACTGCAGGAATAAGCATTGACCATAAAACAATTAGTTCCTATTTAAAATACTTAGAAGAAGCATTTATAATAGAAAAAGCCGAAAGATATGACGTAAAAGGAAAAAAGTATATAAGTACTCCTAACAAATACTATTTTACGGATTTAGGACTTCGCAATTCTTTTATCAATTTTAGACAACACGAAGAAACACATATTATGGAAAATGTTATATATATAGAATTAAAAAGAAGAGGATACAATGTTGATGTTGGTCTTATAAAATTAAAAGAAAAGAAAGAAAATGAATTTACTTATAAGCAATTAGAAGTTGATTTTGTAGCGAATAAAGGAAATAATAAAATATATATTCAATCGGCATTTAGTATGCCAACTGAAGAAAAGATTAAACAAGAAGAACGACCACTTTTAAAAATTAGCGACTCTTTTAAAAAAGTTATAATTGTAAAAGACTATATAAAAAGAACTAGAACTGAAGATGGAATAATCACAATGAGCATATTTGATTTTTTACTAGACCAAGACAGTTTAAATTATTAATAAAAATTTGAATAGAGAAATCTATTCTTTTTATTTTGTATTAAGCTCTACAACAACAAATTTAAAAGGAGGAAATTTTATGTATATAACAGTAAAAACGATAAAAAGAAATCTAGGCTTTAAAGGTATAGAAGTATCTGATATTATTATAGCCTTGCCAATGATAATTTTATTTATAGTCTTATTTTGCTTTACACCATTAAAAATACCTGCAATAGTAGGTTTAATGATAGGTATATTTTGTCTACTTCCTATCAATGTAAGTAAGAAAAATAGAATGTATAAAGTAATAGGGCTTATATTTAAGTTTTTATTTAATGAAAAAATATTTGTATATCAAAAAGAAAGAAAGGTGAATAAATTAGATGAAACAACAGGTTAGCAAAGAAGAAAAGAAACAGGAAAAAGAACATAAAATTATAGAACAGTTTGCTAAAAAAAGAGATAAAGTAAAGCAAAAATATTTAACTAAAAATAAATTGAAAAGAAAATTTAAAAATGCAGAAATTTTTGTAAATACCGATTTTGTAAATGATGATGGAATTATAAAACTTCGTGATAATAGTTTTGCAAAAGTACTTTCAGTAGATGCTATAGATTTATCTTTAACATCAAATACTCAAAAGAATAGCTTTTTTAATCAACTTAAATATCTTTATCAATTAAAAGATTTAAATCTAAGAATATATAAACTAGATGATAAAATAGACCTTAATGCAAATAAAGACTATTATACAAAACTTATAGAAGAATATTCTGATGATGAAGAAAAAGTTAGATTTTTAAAAGAAAGATATGATAGGTTGGAATTATTAGAAGAACAAAACTTAACAACAACAAGTAGATATTATTTTGTATTAGTTAGTGATAACGATAAAGAATTAGAACATATATCGGAAGAAGTATCAATACACTGTTATAATATGACACCAAAACTCAATGTTAAAGAAATAACTAATAAGCTAGAAATATATCAATTTCTTATAAATCTCTATGTATCTACTGCAAATATAGAACAATTAATGTGGAGCGATTTAATAGAATTAATCTCTCCTTTTTTTATTCAAGAAAATATGGGTTATATTAAGATTGATGAAGAAGAAATTGAGGTTATTACAATAAAAAGAATTCCACCATTTATTGATGAATTATTTTTTGAAGAGTTATTCAATGTACCTGATACTAGGTGTTGCATTCATATAAAGGATACAATTCCAACTGACGAGTTAGTAAGAAGATTAGATAGCAATTATGAGTTTTTAATTTCTGAAAGAAGTACAACAAGAAAATTGTCTGATGCTACACAAATGGATACTGAAAGAGAAAATTTTCAAGCATTGATGACACAAATAAAAAATGGTGATGAAAGAATTAAAGAAGTTGATTTTATTATTATCATAAATGGTAACAGAAAACAAAGAGATGAAAAGATGAAAGAATTAAAAAAGATAGCCGACGTTTTTCATATAAAGTTAGATGCTCCACGTATGAGGCAAATGGAGGGTTGGAAAGCATTTGATGTATCTAAAAATGGCTTTGAAGATTATCATAATTATCTTCCAAGTTTGACAATTGCAGCATCTTTTCCCTTAACAATCACACATTTTAATGATGAAACAGGTTATATGATAGGATCGGACATACATACTGCTTTGCCTACAATATTTGATTTATTTCATAAAGATTCAAGTAGACCATCAAGTAATTTAGCAATTATAGCCTCTACTGGTGGTGGTAAAAGTTTTACATTGAAGAAAATAATTATAAATGAGATTAATCGTGGTAATAAATGTTTCTTGTTTGATGCAGAAGGTGAGTATGAAAAGTTAGTTCGAAAAAACAAAGGAGAATATATTGATATGTATTCTGCTAGTGGTGGAATAATAAATCCACTACAAGTTAGATTTCTACCAAGTGATAAAGAAGAAAAAGATAATAATGATGTAAGTACAATAAACTACGAAAACTGTCCACTTGCTAAACATCTTGGCTCACTAGAAACATTTATAAAGTGTGCTTTTGAAGAAATAAAAGAAAGTGAAGTTGTAGTTTTACTTGATATGATAGAAAAATTATATAAGAGGTTTGGAATAACTAAAAATACTAAAATATCGAGTTTAGAAAAATTAGAGAATACTGACTATCCAATATTTTCTGATTTAATTGAATTTTTGCCAGATTATCGAAATATGATTTCTAACCCAGAACAATTAAAAATAGTTGATAAGCTAGAAATATTATTAGATAGATTTAAAGTAGGAACTGATGCAATGCTTTTTAATGGCTATACATCAGTAAATCTTGAGGCAAATTTAATAGCCTTTAATGTAAAAGATTTATTGTATAGTAAAAACAAAAGAATTATCACTACTCAATTAGTTAATTTGTTAACTTACTTAAATAACATTATTGTAAGAAACAAAATTATAAATGATAAAGTAGAAGATAAAATGAGAATTAAAAATATTGCCGTTATCGTTGATGAATTTCATTTGTATTTAAAAAATACGGATAGTGAAGTATTACTAACTTTTGAGCAAATTGCTCGTAGAATTAGAAAATATCACGGAGCTTTTATTCCTGCAACTCAAAGTATTCACGATTTTTTAGGTGATGATGATAGTGTTAGAAGTGCTACGGCAATATTTAATAATTGCCAATATCAATTAGTAGGTATGTTAAAAGAAGATGACTTAACAACTTACTTAAAATTATTTTATCAAAATCCACTGACCGACACTCAAAAGGAATTTTTAATGCAGTCGGAAATGGGTGAGTTCTTACTGACAATTAATTCAAAGAATAGAATTAGAGTTAAAATACTTGCCACTCCTATTGAGCTTGAACTTATGGAAGAAGAGATTAAAGTATGAATATATTTAATAAAGATGAATTGCAAGAAATTTTTAAAGAAATATATAAAGAAGAGTTCGAAGATCCAAATGAATCTTTTATGGATTTTTTGTTAGATTTAATTCCAAAAAACAAATTAATTAAAACTATTGAAAGAGGTAAACGTTACTATTATTCTCTTTTTGGTAAGTATAAATAATGAAAAATAATAAAAAAAAGAAAAATATTTTTATTAAAATTATTGGTAGTAGCACCATTTTAACTGTTGCTGTTGTATTAGTTATTTTAATATGTGTGTTGATGATATTTGATTTTTTTGGAGCAAAGCTTACAAAAGAAAAGGTACAAAATAATGCAGAGTATGCAGATGCTTACAAAGTAGCAGTTAACAAATATTTAAAAGATGGCTATGTACCATTACAAAGACTTTTATATTTTCATTTGGAAGATACAACTCTATCTTTAAATTCTTTATATGAAATGAATCAAAACAAAGACCAAAAAACTGCAAGAGAAATTCAAGCAGTATGTGAAGACCAACGAGTAAAAAATATGGTAGCTTGTAGTGAAAATAACATAAATGAAAATAAAGATTATTTAGTTGTTAGTACAGGACATTTTAATTTGCCATTAGAAAAAGATTTTACAATAACAAGTTTTTTTAATGAGCAAAGAATTATTTATGGTGAAAGTAATGTTCATAACGGTTGGGATTTAGCAGTACCTGCCGAAACTCCTGTTTATTCAGTTTGCAGTGGAACAGTTGATGCAATAACATTTACTCAAAATGAAAATGTACCTTATGACCAAAGTAATAATAGTATTGGCAATTTGATAACAATTAAATGTGATGAAGATTATGATGAAACTTATTATGTTGTCTTTGCACACCTATATCCCAATAGTGCAAAAGTAAAAGTTGGCGACAAAGTTAGTCATTGGACAGAAATAGCAAGTGTAGGTACAACTGGACAATCAACAGGAAATCATTTGCATTATCAAGTAGAAAATTCAAATCGAGAAAAACTTGATGGTATGCAATTTATAGATTTTAATTTGAAAAGTCCTAATTATCATAATGGATTTTAAAAATTAAAAGAAGCACATAAAAAGTTGATATTTAAAATAGTAGCCACTTTCCTACATAATCGTAGTCATAATAATCATTGAAAATAAAGTAATTATTTATAAAGAGTAGCCACTTTCCAATAAGAAAGTAGTCATTTTTGCAAGTGCAAAAATAGTTATGCTACCCATTTTATCCTAGTTATTATAAGGGATTAAATAGATTTGGGTGGCATTTATCTTATGCCCATTAAAAATATGTAATAGTTTTATTAGAAAATATCACTGATTATGTAGGAAAGTGGCTACTCTAAAGTTTTATAAAAGGAGGCAATTTATGAATAGGGGAATTGTTAAGTTTTCAATAAGAATGGACGATAACTTAAAAACTAGAATTGAATTATTAGCAAAGAAAAATAATATGAATTTTACTAAAATGCTTAATTATATTGTTGAGCTTGGCTATCAAACTTACATATCTAGATTTGAAGAATATTACCAAAAACAAAATAAAAATGAGAAAGAAGGTTAAAAAGTTATGAAGAAAATTAGAGTTTATAATGATAGTGAAATTAAAATTTTACTAGAAAACTCCAATGTTGAAAGAATAAAAAATAAAAGCCAAATAATTTATAAAAATAGTTTTAAGCTATGGGCAATTAAAGAAAAATTACTTAATTCTTCTAAAACGGCAAGACAAATTTTTATAGAGGCTGGCTTTGATATGAATATACTAGATGATAGAACTCCTCAAAGAAGATTATCTTTTTGGCTTAAAAAATATGAAAAGTTTGGAAAAGATTATTTTTTAGAAGAGAATAAATATTCATATAAAGCATTGGAAAAAATTAATAAAGAAAATTTTTCTGAAACTGAAAAAAGATTTACCAATTCTATACAAAAAGTTATGGACAATTCAAAATTTGTTGCATTTATAATTGATAAAGAAGATTTTAAAAATATTGGTAAAGTAAAACAAATGGGAAGTTTAGAAAATGAAAAAACTGACTGTTAGAATAGAAGATTATATCTTTGATAGATTATTTCTTGTAGCAAAAGATAATTCTACTTCTGCAAATAAAATTGTAAATGTAATTTTGGAAAAGTACATTAATGAGCCTCGTGAAATAAATTATTTAAAAGAAATTGATAATAAATTACAAAAGTTAAATGATAATATAGAAAAAATATCTAAAAGACAATACTTGCATTTTAAATTATCAAAACAACACTTTGCTAACTTCGGTTATTTATCTAATGCCGATATAAACGAAGATAAATGTCTTAAGCAATTATTAAATACAAAGGACAATTTTAATGAATAAAAAAAGCCCAAATGTTGTTTTTAAAAGTAAATATTGTTTGGCACTCACTTCACGTGATAATAGAAATCAATCTTTAAGTTATAAAGATGATAGAATAAAAGATGTTAGTGATATGATTGATTATTTTTCTAATGAAAAGAAAAAAACTGTTGGAATGTTTGAGTATTATATGGGACATACTAGAGGCGAAAATTATAACCTTGTTTTAGAAAATGGCTCTTATGCTACTAAAAAAGACATAACAAGAATTAAAAATGAATATAAAAAATATATTGAAAAATCTAATTTATGGAAAGGCATTTTAAGTTTTAAAAGAGAATATCTTGATGAGAATATAGATATAAAAACATTAGAACAAAAAATGGCAAAAGAAATAATGCCCCAATTTTTAAAATACTGTGGTTTTAAAGATATTAAAAATATGAGTTATGTTTTTTCTATTCATACAAATAGGAAACATCAACCTCATATACACTTTGCTTTTATAGAAAAGTGTCCTAATTATAAATGTGCTGATAAAAAATTAGGATATAGAAGAAAAGGAAAAATAACTCTTGATGAGCAAAGATATTTAAAACGATTAGTAGAACTTACTATTGAAAGAGAAAAATATTATACTCCATTACTAAAAAAGACTAATGAAGATATTGATTATTTAAAATCATATTTTAATCCAAAAGAAAGAAATTTTACTTTGAGAAATATTGATGAAATATATGTAGAAGAAGATATTTTAAAACTTGGCGAGTTATTAAAAAAGTATCGAGAACAAAATCAAAATACCTCAAAAAGAATAAAATATAATTCAATTAAAAATAATGAATTGGGAAGTGAAATAAAAGCTTTAACTAAAAAGATTAAAAAATATTTATTTAATGATTCTAACTCAATTCTTTATGCTCGTAGAAAAGATATAAGTAATGACTTAATAAAATTAAATGAATATTTTGATACTTTAAATGAAAATAACAATATTGCCGAAAAAGTAAAAAATAATAGTATTGTAAGAAAAAAAGAAGAATATATTGATAATTATATTTACAATGCAATAGTCAATCACTCTTTATATAAGTATAATCATATTTCTATGGTCGTTAAAACAAAATATGATAAACAAAATATATCAATAGAAGATTTAATTCAAGAAATAGCATATCAAAATAGTAAAAGAAGTAATTATTCTGATAAAGAAAGAAGAAAATTTATATTAGATAATTATTTCAAAGGAAATAGTAATATTTCAAAATTTCCTAGTAAGCATAAAATGGAAAAAGCTTTAAAAAACATAAATTATGAAATGGAAAAAGCATCGCAAGAATTTAGTAAATTATTTAATTATGATGAGAAAAAAATGTAAATATGATTATTAACTTTAACATTTTCTTTTGAAATAGTTTCTAGTACAGACTATTTTTATTTTGCAATAAATGTTATAATATTTAATAATATTAATATCAGTTTGTAGAAATGGATGATTTTATGAAAAAATTTTTAACAATTGTATTCTTTGTAGTTTTAATATATTGTATATGTATTTGGCTTATTATGAATAAAAATTCTATTTTTAGAACAAAATCAGAATATGAATCTTTCACTAATATACCTGGTGATGGAGTAATAGATGATAAAAATCATATTTATTGGGATTCTAGAAATAAAGTCTTTTTCAAAGATAATCATTTTAATATTTGCTATATAGCTGAAAGAACAGACGTTGAAGAAACTTTTTATATAAAAGAAGTATACACTAGACGTTTTACAATAGATGAAAAGACTTGTAAAGTTATAAATTATGTATTAGCAAGAGGCAATTATCTATATGCTCTTACTAATAAAAGTATTAATGTCTATAATTTAAAAACAAAAAAGTAAAAGTTCATAAAATGAATAAAAAATATGAAGTTTATGGAATAAAGGATAAAGAAATCTACTTTAAATACAAAAATAAATATTATAAAGTTGATAAAAATATTAATAAGAAAGTAAAAATAGATGAAATTCCAAAAGACTTTGATTATATACCTCAAAAATTTGATTTTTCAAAAAATGAGCCATAATTAGCATTTTTTAATATTTAGAAATTTACAAGGAGGAAAAATGAAAAAAGGTCTAAAAATTACTATAATTGTTCTAGGTATTTTGGTAGGAATTATTGCACTTGATACTTTACAAGCAAAAATCTTTGATAATAGTCCAATATTGAAGATAAGAAATAATTTAGATGATGGATCTACCGATTATGTTGATAAAGGGATATTTGTAAATTATTATCATTGTAGTAATAATGAAAAAGTTACTACCTGGAAAGGTACAAAATTTACTTGCTCTGTTAAAGAAAGTAAAAAAGATGAATTTGATTTTTATTTAACCAAATTAGAAAATCAAAACACCATTAAATTTAAGAATTATTATACAACTTATGATAGAACTATATTTTTAGCAAGTAACATTGATGAATTTTATGTTAAAGATTTAGATGCCAATATTACTTTAAAAACATATTTATCAACTACATTTCAAACTTTGACTGATGGAATAAAACATATTACTGATAAATTGGATAAAGTTAATATATATAGAGATGGTGGAACAACTGTATATAAGTCAAAAGATAAAGATATAACTTTAATAACTTGCAATAAAATAAATGGAAGTAAAAATATTTATATTGGCGATTATCAAATAGAATATACTGATGATATATGTGAGTAAGATAGTAATTTGTAAGAATGTAAATACATTTTTACAATCTATATAAGAAATTTCAAAAGACTTTGATAGACGAAAAAAAATATAAATATTATACTTGTTTCAATAAGTTTAGATGAGTTATTAAAATAAGATTTAAAGATGAGAGAAAAAATCAATAGAGATGTAAATAATGCAAAAAATAATGAAAAACTAATATTAGTAACATCAATTATAATTTTTGTGGTTATGTTGATTTATACGATTAGTAACATTATTGGTGGTCCATTTTCTTATTTTTGCAAAGAAGCAATAACTTGGATATTAATTGGAATTGTTCTTTCATTCGCTATGGCATATTTAAATTCTAAAAATAAATAACAAATTACATTTTATATGAATAAGATTATCAAGAAATTGATGGTCTTTTTTATTTTAAAAAAGGAGGTAAGGAAAATGTTATTAATTATATTATTCGCAATAGGACTATTCTTATTGCTTTTTATTTATTCTGCTTGTGTTGTATCAAGCAGGTGTTCAAGAGAGGAGGAAGATTATGAACATATTAGAAATGTATAAAAGATTAACAAAAGAAGATAAATCTAATTTAACTATATATTGTCTTTACGATAGTATTTATGATGTAGCTAAAAATGAAGAAATTGAAATAAGTGATGAAATTGCTATGAATATTCAAGAATATGCCTACAATTTATATTTAGATGATGAATATAACAACTTATCGGCATCTCAAATAGCTTTTTTCTAACAGAATGTTACGTAAAAGATAAAACATTTTTAGATAAGATAAAAGATATTGATTACGATGATATACTTCAAGCAGTTGTTGATGATAATAATGATTTTTATAAAGAAGAGGAAATGAAAAGGTAGGTAATAAATATGGATTTTACTAAATTAAATATTGAATTTGCTAATATGCAAAATATCATTAGTAAGTATAATAATTTGCAAAATGAAATAAAGAATAGAATTAAAATTGATTTAAAAGATATAAATAAGTATGAAACTAAAATAAAAAATACTAAAAATGCTTTAGAAAAAGAATGTTTAAAAATGATTATTATATCTTTAAAAAATGAAACAACATTTTTAGAAAGCTTAGTAAAGGAGGAAAATAATAATGAACGAGAAACAAGCACTACTAAAACAGTATAACGAAGATGAAATAAGAAAATTGTTAAATGACAAAGTAAAATTGGTTTATATTGATAATGGAAGTGAAGAAATAGTAGCAAGGTATGAGGATCTACCAGATATTATAGTAGATATAAACGAAAAACTTGGTCATACTGAAAATTTAAAAGTTTATGATTTTGATAATCCAACATTAGATAAGCCTTTGTTAAGTACAGTTGGTTATTTTTTAGATAAGTGTGATTCTAATGTACGTAAGGATATAATTGATAGACTAATGGGTTTACAATTAGGAGAAATTAAAACAAAAGATTATAAGGTAATTGATGAAGATATGTTAGATGAAGTTAGAATTGCTATGGAGCAAGATGAAAAGGAAAAATAGCTATGCTATTTTCATATATAATTATTCTAGTTATAGTTTCTTTAATAATTATATTTTTATATTTTATTGAGCCACTAGTAACTAGACAAAAAATAAAAAATAATAATGAACACGGTAGTGCAAGATGGGCAACAGAACAAGAGATTAAAAAGAACTTTAGAAAAGAGCAAGTTAGCCATATTGTAGAAAGTGGTTTTCCAGTATATTATTCAAAAGATAATAAATATGTATGGTTTGATATGGTTACGCCACACTATATTTATTTAGGCTCAACAGGAAGTGGCAAAAGTGCTACTGCCGTAATTCCCGAGTGTAGTTTTATTGCAACTGCCCAAATTAAAAAAAGTGTTTTTATAACCGATCCAAAAGGGGAAATATTTACTACTACGAGTAAAATGTTTAAAGATAATAAATACAATGTATTTACATTAGATTTTAGAAATCCAAAGTTTTCTAATCACTCTAATCTGTTAGAAACGGCAATTATAGAATATGAATTATATGATAAAAATGATAAATTAAGTAAACAAGTAAATGAAGACAAACAAAAAATAAATTATAAAAATGAGGCAATAACTCATTATGCCCAATGTAATCAAATAGTAAATGATATATGTACTATGATTATGTCAGATAAAACTGCAAAAGAGGCATTTTGGAATAATAGTGCTAGTGATTTACTTTATGGAATCATTTTTTTATTTTTGGAAGATTATGCCGATGGAAAAATAAAAAGAGAGCAAATAACTTTAACTTCTATGAAGAAATTTCAAAATAGTTCAATGACTGATAAAAATATTAAAATTTTAAGAAAATATGTAGAGGCAAAGCCTTATGGCTTTAAAAGTAAAGATAAATTAATACCAATTATATCTACAAGTGAAAATACTTATAAAAGTATAACTTCTATTTTTAATGAAAGAATGACTTTATTTGATGACGTTAATGTTGAAAATATCACATCAAATTCTGATTTTGATTTTGATATTCTTGGTAAAGAGCCAACTGTATTGTATTGTTGTATACCTGATGAATCTAAAATCTATTATACTCTTGTATCAGTTGTAGTTTCTTTAATTTACAAAAGATTAGTTTTATTATGCAATATGCAATCGAATAAAAAATTGCCTACGGAATTAGTATTTTTACTTGATGAATTTGCTAATACTCCTCCATTACAAGATATTGAAACAATAGTGTCAGTAGCAAGAAGTAGAGGTATGTATTTTCAATTTTTCTTACAAAGTTTTGCTCAACTTGACAACTTATATGGTAAAGAAGTTAGTCAAATAATACAAGATAACTGTGGTCTTGCTTATCTTAAAACAAATACTCAAGAAACTGCCGAAGCAATTAGCTCTCGTCTTGGTACTCACGGAGTAGAAACTACATCTATAAATTATTCAATGAGTTATATGAATAATAATGGTAGTAAGGGAACAAGTCTTATTTCAAGAAGACTGTTAACTGCCGATGAAATAAAACAACTACATTATAAAACTATTATCTTTTCAACGATAGGTTATCCAATATTCCGTGATACAGTAATTTATCAAAAATTTAGTTGTTATAAAGAGGGATTTATTGATAGAGAAATAAGACCACTTGAAAGACTAATAGGAACGTACTATACAGTTGAACAATTAAAGTTTGATAATGAAAATAGTGTTAATCAAGAGCCTAAACTTAATACTGCCGAATCGCAAATGAAAACAAAGTTAGTGTCTATTATAAATGAAGTCATAAAAATATTTGGAAAAATTGATTTTAATGTTGAGTATATAAAAGAAAAAAATAACATTATAGCTCAATTATTTTTAGCACCTCCATTGTCTACTAACGATATAAAAAATTTAGAAGAATTGAGTAGTAATTTGAACTTTGAATATAATGCTATATCAGATAAAGAAAAAGTAAATAGGAAAAATAGAAACTCTCTAATAGAGATTTTTTTAGTTGAACGTGAAAAAGAAATATGAAAGAAGGTGTAAAAGTGAAAGATAAATTTTTAGAAAAATTTATTGCCTTAAGAGATGAAACTTTAGAAGATATACAATTAAATGCAAATAATTGGAATCAGTTTATTTCTTTTTGGTCTAATATATTAGAAAAGCATACCATTGAAAATATTCTTAATTTATATGCATATAACTCAAGTGGCAAAGTATTTATGACATTTGATGAGTGGAACAGTGAAGAAATAGGTAGAAGAATAAAACCTAAAAGTAAAGGAATACCAATTTTTAGTCATAATGGTAAAGTTTATGTTTTTGATATAAAGCAGACTTATGGGAAAAAATATGAAGAATGGCAATATAATCATCAAATAGATAATGCAATTTTGGAATATTATCAAAATAGTATAAATCTTAATAGAAATGACAATAAAAATCTAAATGAAAATTTTTATGATACTTTTTATGAAATATCATTACAACATATCGCAAATAATTATAAAACACTTAATTCTGATGAGGTGGAGTTTACTGCAAGAACAATTACTTCACTTTTTTTGGCAAAGTCTAATTTCAATATTTATAATCTTCCTAATTCTCACGAAATGTTACAAGAATTAGATATAGTTGATATTTTAGTTTGTATGGAAATTGCCAATAAAGAAACTGCTATACTTTATAAAGATTTTATAAAAAAAGCTACTATATTAGAATCTATTCAAAATAATATTCAAAATAATGTTCTTTCTCAATTTAAAGAAAATAATTTTTTAACTGAAGAAGAAAAACAAGACTTTATTTTTGACTTAGAACTCAATACTCATATTGATGAAAAAACTCTAAATAGTATCTATGATAGTTATATTAAAAAATATGAAAAAGCTTTCAAAAAAACAGTTGAAAATTCTGATGAAACTGATATAGAAAAAACTAATGAAATAAAACAAAAAATAAAAACAACGAGTGATGATTCTAATGAGCAATTATCATTGTTTGCACCAAGAGAAGAAGAATTGGCAAATAAACTTTGTGATATATTCAATTCTTTTGATACCAAATATCAAAATACTTTTGAAATCAGTAATGTTGAATTACAAGTGTGGGAGCATACACCTAGTAAAAAAAGAAATTTGAGTATTATCTTAACGAGTTCTTTAATTGAAGACTTTGCCGATAGAGAAAATAGTTTTACTTATTTTAATAGTGATAAAACTGATGAAAAAAAATTAAATGATTCAATAGTAAATAATGCTTTTATTCAATCATTATACAAAGATAAAGATTTTTCAATTACATTTACTCCTAGTTTGATTCATATTCATTGGCTCAATTTTGATAATAAAAAGTTTGATATGGATATACCTAGTACGAAGTTAGTAGACCAAAATGAAATTGATAGTCAAGAACTAGAAAAAATCGATGATGAAATATCTGCTATTACTGACAATAAAGTAGATTATAAAGTTACTACTACTGAAATAATACCAACTCTTAATGGTATTAAAACTAATGTAATAGAGGAACATAGTTATAATAAAGAAAATGTAGAAATTAAAGAAGAATATCCACCACTTAATTATCATATTAGCGATGATAAAGTTGATACAAGTTTTGGTGCTAAAACGAGATTTGAAGATAACATAAAAGCAATAGAACTTTTAAAAAAATTGGAACAAGAAGATAGAAATGCAACAAAAGAGGAACAAGATATTTTATCACGTTATGTAGGTTGGGGTGGAATAGCCGATGCTTTTGATGAAAGAAAAGAAAATTGGCAAAAGGAAAGAGAAAGATTAAAACAACTTTTAAATGATGAAGAATATAAAGCAGCCTCTCATTCAACTCTATCTTCTTTTTATACTCCTAACATAGCCATAGATGGAATATATAAAGTATTAAAACAGTTCGGATTTGAAAAGGGAAACATTTTAGAGCCAAGTTGTGCTATTGGAAATTTTTTTGGAAGATTACCTAGTGAATTTGAAAAATCTAAATTATATGGTGTAGAGATAGATAGTATAAGTGGTAGGATTGCCAAAAAATTATATCCAAATGCTAAGATAGAAATAAATGGTTATGAGGATTCAAAAGTTGTTGATGATTTTTTTGATATTGCAATAGGAAATGTTCCTTTTGGAAGTAATAGTGTATATGATAAAAGATATAAAGATAAATTTTTAATCCACGATTACTTTTTTCAAAAAACGCTAGATAAAGTTAGAGATGGAGGAATAATTGCTTTTATTACTACTGATGGAACATTAGATAAAAAAGATACAAAAGTAAGAGAATATATTGCAAAAAGAGCAGAGTTTTTAGGTGCAATTAGATTGCCAAATAATACTTTTTTAGGCAATGCCAATACAAAAGTTACATCTGACATTATATTTCTAAAAAAAAGAGATGAGCTAAAACAAGATTTAAGTGATGAAAAATGGATTTATACAAGTGAATATGAAGATGGAATAGTTATAAATAATTATTATATCGATAATCCGAATATGATGCTTGGCAAAATGGAATTGCACTCAACTCCTTATGGTTACGATAATACCTTATCACCAATAGATGATGATATGAATAATTTAATGAGCCAAGCTATAAAAGAATTGCCAAGTAATATATATGAGGCAACTGAATTTGTTCAAAATGAAGATACTGATTATGAAATATTAGAGGCAGAAGATAATATTAAAAATAATGCTTTTATAATTATAAATAAAGATGGCAAAGATATTATTTATCAAAGACAATCTTCTAATTTAATACCGTATAGTGTTCAAGATGGTATGGGAGCCAAAAGAATTATTGGTCTTTGTAAAGTAAAAAATGCTTTAAGAGAAGTTTTTGATGTGCAACTTCGTGATGGGACTGATGAAGAATTATCACTTGCACAACAAAAATTGAGTAAAGAGTATGATGAATTTTACAAAAAGTATGGTTATATCAATGATAAAGTAAATGAAAGAGTGTTTGATAGTGATCCGGATTATTATTTACTAACTTCTATCGAAAATAAAATTAGTAGAGATGAGGAAGATGACAAGCCTAAATATGTAAAAGGTGATGTATTTACCAAAAGAACAATAAGAAAAAATAAAGTAATAACAAGTGCAGAAGATGCCGAATCTGCACTTCGCTATTCTTTAAATAATCGTGGTTGCGTAGATTTTGAATATATGAAAACTTTATATCCAAAAAGTGAAGAAGAAATTATAGAAGAACTTGATAATTTAATTTATCAAGACCCTGAAAAAATAAATGAATTTAATAAAGGTTGGGTTATAGCAAGTGAGTATTTAAGTGGCAATGTAAAACAAAAATTAAATTATGCCAAAACAGTAAATGAAGATAATAAATATGATAAAAATATAAAAGAACTTGAAAAGGTACAACCAACACCACTAGAATATGATGAAATAAGTATCAAACTAGGCTCTACTTGGATACCGGAAGATATATATCATCAATTTTGTTGCGAACTTTTAGATATTCCTAGTTGGAATAAGAGTCATTTGAAAATAAAGTATGCAAAAGAAGTTAATACTTGGCTATTTCAAGCAAGTGGGTTATATGGCTATGGAGTTAAAAATACAAATACTTGGGGAACTAAACGAGCTGATGCTTTATCTTTAATTAAAAATGCTTTAAATCTTCAAAGTGTAACAATATATGACAAATTAGATGATGAAAGAAGAGTTGTAAATCCTATTGAAACGGCAAATGCTAGAGAAAAGCAAGAACTTATTAAACAAGAATTTAAAGAGTGGGTATGGAAAGATGAAGAACGAAGAAATAGACTAACTAAAATATATAATGAACAATTTAATTGTATAAAAGAAAGAGAATATGATGGTAGTCATTTAACGTTTGACGGTATGAATCCAACTATTGAACTTCGTGAACATCAAAAAAATGCCGTAGCTCGTGCTATATATGGAGGAAACACTTTACTTGCCCACGCAGTAGGAGCAGGAAAAACTTATGAGTGTATTGCTAGTGCTATGGAATTAAAAAGACTTGGTATTGTCAATAAGCCAATGTTTGTTGTTCCCAATCACTTGTTAGGGCAATGGGCTAATGAAATTTTGAAACTTTATCCTACTGCCAATATTTTAGTAGCAACGCAAAAAGATTTTGAAAAAACTAGAAGAAAAAAATTAATGGCAAAAATAGCAACAGGAGAATGGGACGCCGTTTTAATTGCTCATTCTAGTTTTGGACTTATTCCAATGAGCAAAGAATATGAACAAAAATATATGGAAGAACAAATTGAAGAAGTAGTTAATGCTATTGATAGAATAAAACAAGAAACTGGTGGCGAATTAAGTGTTAAAAAACTTGAACAAATAAAAACAAGTTTAGATACAAAATTAAAAGCATTATTAGATAGACCAAAAGATGATGTAGTAACATTTGAAGAGCTTGGTGTAGATGAATTAATTGTAGATGAAGCTCATATGTTCAAAAATTTACCTATGTACTCAAAAATAAGAAACGTTGCAGGAGTTAATAATACGGAAAGTAAAAAAGCAACTGATTTATTTATGAAAATATCTTATATTCTTGAAAATAATGGAGGAAAAGGAGCAATATTTGCAACAGGAACTCCTATATCAAATTCAATGGGTGAATTATTTGTAATGCAAAAATATCTTCAAATTGATAGATTACGTGAAATAGGGCTAGAACATTTTGATGAATGGGCATCAACGTTTGGTGAAGTTGTTAATAGCTTTGAAATTGCTCCCGATGGTAGTGGTTTTAGGACAAAAGCACGATTTGCTCAATTCTTTAATATTCCTGAACTAATGGCTCTATTCAAAGAAGTAGCAGACATAAAAACTTCTAAAATGTTAGATTTACCCGTACCAAAATTAAAAGGTGGCGAATATAAAACAATAGTTGCTCCAAAAAGTGAAGAATTAGGCGAATATGTAGAAAAATTAGCAGAAAGAAGTGAAAGAATTAGAAATGGGTGTGATCCAAGACAGGACAATATGCTTTTAGTAACAAATGATGGTAGAAAGGCAGCTCTAGATTTACGAATGATAGACTCAAGTATGCCAGACTTAAAAAATTCAAAAATAAATATGGCAGTAGAAAATATTTATAAAATATGGTTAGAAAATCAAGAAGACAGGTTAACGCAACTTGTCTTTTGTGATTTATCTACTCCTAAAAATGATGGAACTTTTAATGTCTATGATGATATTAAAAATAAGTTGATTGCTAAAGGAATACCTGAAAATGAAATTGAATTTATTCATAATGCTAAAACTAATCCTCAAAAGTTAAAATTGTTTGAAGATATGCGAAATGGAACAAAGAGAATACTTATAGGCTCAACTTCTAAAATGGGAGCAGGTATGAATGTTCAAGATAAACTTATTGCTTTACACCATTTAGACTGTCCTTGGCGACCATCTGATATAGAACAAAGAGAAGGTAGAATATTAAGACAGGGAAATCAAAATGAAGAAGTTGAGATATATAGATATGTTACTGAGGGTAGTTTTGATGCTTATTCTTATCAACTAATTCAAACAAAATCAACATTTATAAATCAAATAATGGCAGATAGTAATAGTGGAGGAAGAACAGCTGAAGACTTAGATAGAGATACACTTACTTATGCCGAAGTTAAAGCTATTGCGAGTGGAAATCAATTAATACTAGATAAATTTAAAGTTGAAAATGAATTAAAACAATTATATTTATCAAAAAGTAGATATGATAAATCCCATTTAGAACTTGAAACAAAGTATAATAATGAACTTCCAAGACAATTAAAATATCAAAAACAATATTTAAGTGGTCTTGAAGAGGACTTAAAAAATGTAAAGGATATATCTGGTGATAATTTCACGATTACTATTAGAGATACGACATATAATTCAAGAAAAGATGCAAGTACAAAGCTTTATGAAACATTCTCACTCCTAAAACCTAAAGAAGAAACTAAATTAGGCGAAATTAGTGGCTTTGATATTATTGGTACTAAAGATGAATTATGGTATAAACCTATCATTTATATAAAGGGAGCAGGAAAATATAAAGTTGAAATAAATAATATAGATGAGATAGGTAATATTTATAAGCTAGAAAATATGCTAAAAAGTTTTGAGAATAAAATTAATACTGTAAAAAGTCAAATTGATTATACGGAAAAACAATTAGTTGATATTAAGGAAGAATTAGATAAAGAATTTAAAGGACAAGATAGAATTAAAGAATTACAAAAAGAAAAAGCTCGAATTGATAGTGAACTTGATTTGGATAAACAAGAAAATATGAGAAATATAGAAGAAGATATTAATGAAAAGGAAATGGAAAGATAGATAGGTTTACGATTTTTTAAAAAAAATATCTTGCAAAATTCATTTTTTTAAGTGATTAATAGTTTGAACAAAAAATGCCATTAAATATACTTAATTTAATTGATATTGAATTTGAACTTAACGATTGAATAGTTATAAGCATAAAAAAATAATATCGCTTAAAATGGCTTTAAATTGATTTTTATGAAAGGAGTTGTTTTATGCTCGTAGAAAATAACATTATATTAACAAAAAATAAAAGTAATAAGGGAGGAATGAATTATGTATATTACTGAAACTACTGAAAATGTAAGAAAACTAATTAAAGAAATTGAAGAATTAGATGATATTAACAAAATGAGATTTCTAATTTATGTATTTGGCTTATTAAATAATAATCAAATAAACAATAAGAATGAATCAAATCCAGATTTATTGGAAGATGATAATCTAGAAATATTTAATTTCACATCATTAGGATTTTCAGAAAACACTTTTACTATATTTTTACAATATTTAGCTATGGTTTATAACATTTTGATAAGAAAAAAACAGGCTTATGAGGAAAATGGCAATGTTTTAGGTATTGAATTAGATGAAATAGACAAAACTATTGCATCAAAGTTTGAAAAATTAAGTTTTATAGAAAAGTTAAACGTAATTAGTGAATTAATAATAAGGTATGATAATGAAACTTATTTTGAAAGTGAATTAACTATTCTACCATTTGATTCAAAGACTAATGGATATGTTGTTGCAAAGATGATACAAGATTACATAAATAAATTGGGTAAATAGTATGGAAAAAAGAGAATATGAAATTTTATGGAATTACTACTATGGACTTGGCAAAGTAACTAAAGTAGGAATAGAAGATATAAGGACTTTAGATAAGAAAAAACTCATTAAAAGAATTTACGAAATAATTGATAATGATTACAATGAAGTGTGGTATTTAATTAGAGATAAAAAAGAAAAAAGTCATATTTTAAAATCAAAGTATGGCAATTATTATGCTAATGAACTAATGAAAGAATTTAACGAAAAATATACATTTTTTAAAATTACAACTGATTTAATAAAAATGTTTGATAAAAATATTTATCCGATTGTTTTTAAAGTTAAAGAAGAAGATTTTAAAAACTTCTATAATAATGAAAAAAATATAAACAATGCTTTTTTCAACAATTATTACTCTTATATTGATAATACTTATAAATCTGTACGTGAATATAGAAATAAAGTTGAAACTGAAACTTTTGATAAAGAGGAAGATGCAGTATATTGGTGTTCAAATATTGAACTTACAAAACAACAAATTTTAAGCAATAATATAAGACCTTTTGATTTAAAAGAAAAGGTATATAACTATGATTCTTAAGAAAGGAGGATTTTTAAAATGATTAACAACAATGATGTTTGTCAAACATTAAAAAAAATGACATTAGAAGAGTTTGCAAAAATATTAAGTGGTTATAATGAAATGAAAATTAACAATGAAAAAGTTATAGAAAAATATGAAGAAGAAAATAAAAAAATTTATTATACAGTAGATGAACTCATTGAAGTATATCCATTTTTTACAAGGTATAACATTAATAAGGCAATTCAAAAATGTGGATTGCCTTATTTTACGATAGGCAATAGGAGAATGTTTAATAAAGATGACGTTGAAAAATGGCTAGAAAAAGAGTCAAAAGTAAAAAAAGAAAAAACTAAATATGATATTTGACGGAGGAATTAGTTATGCAAGAGAGAGTTGAAAAATATATTTATTATATTGCAGAAAACAAGTATAGAGTAAAATTTTTAAAAATAGATAAGAAAAATAATAAAAGAATAAACTTCGATCAATATGTGTGTGGAACATTGGAAGAAGCTATAAAATTAAGAGATGACAAACTTAAAGAAAATGGTTTGACTTTAGAAAAAGTTGTAGAAGATAAAGTTGATATATTTGCTATAGATGAAGATGAGGATAAAATTACACAAGAAAATAAGCCGAAAAAATCACGAAAAAATGCAGAAAATAATGATAAAACTAAAGTAGATAAATATATTTATGAAATCGAAAAAGGGAAAAAATATAGGATATTTATAAGAAAAGGTGGAACAAATGGACAAAAAGGCGATTATTATTCTGAAATATTTAATGGAACATTACCACAAGCAAGAAAACAAAGAGATATGCAACTTGCTAATTTAAAATTAAAAAATGGAAAAAGTGATAAAGGAAATATTAAATTTATTGATTTTGTAAGAATTTACTATAAAGAATATGCAGAAGTAGAATTAAGTCCTACAACAGTAAGTGGTGGAAAATGCGAATTAAAAAATTATGTTTTGCCAGAGATAGCTAATATGCCATTAAATAAAATTGATGCGTTAGTAATACAAAGAATAATAAATAATTTAAAAGTTAGAGATAAGGAAAAGCCAGATAAAAATGGAAATGTTCAAAAATTATCAATTACTAGCGTAAACAATGTATATAGACTATTAAGGAAAATATTTAATAAAGCTATTGCGTGGGACTATATTAATGTTAATCCTGTAACGAAAGTAACAGCTCCGGGAGTATCAAAAATAGAAAAACAATCTTATAATAGAGAGGAATTATTAGAACTATTAGAAATTTTAAAAAAAGAAGATATTTTCACCGAAGCATTATTTACTATTGCTATATGTACAGGATTAAGACGTGGAGAATTAGTTGGTTTGCACGTTGAAGATATTGATTTTATCAACAATATGATTTTTATAAAAAGAGCTGCAGTATGGGACGCACAAAATAAAAAAATAGTAGAGAAAGCCACTAAAACTAAAGGCAGTGTCAGAGAAGTACCTATGCCATTATTTTGCACCGAAACAATAAAAGAATATTTAAAATCAAGAGATAGAGCTATTCAAAGATTTAAAAGGAAAGATAAAAATTATATTGCACCAAAAAATTTGTTTTTAAGTAAAAATGGAGGAATAATGTTTCCAGATACTCCATCAAGTAAATGGCTAAAGTTTAGAAATAAACATAAAGAAATAAGAAATGTATCTCTACACGGATTAAGACACAGTTATTGCACTATGCAAATGAATGAAAATCCAAATTTATCACCTGCCGATGTAAAAAAATTGATGGGGCATTCTCAATTAGCAACAACATTCATTTACACTCATTCTAACGAAGATAAAACGCAAGAGGCAATATCAGTATTTGATAAGTATTACAATGACAATAAAGAAATTAAAGTTAACTTTAATCAAATGTTATCATTATATACAAGAATGAATTTTGCATCAAAAAGAGAATTAGATGAATTATTAAAGTTTGCAGTAGATTTAAAAGTAGCAGAAGATGAAAAATATAATATGATAAAACAATATATTGATAATAGGTATCCTATGTTCAAAAAAATAGACATATCTAATATTAATTTTAGTAATGTTTGGGATATTTTAGATTTATATAAACAAAAATATGGTGATGAATTTATATTATCACCAATTAATAAAACAGTAGACTAGCAAGAAATTTTAGTTAGGATAGCATTTTTTAAAAAAGTGTCGCGAATTTGTCGCGAATTTTGAAAAATTTTATTTAAAATAATCAACATTTTCCTTTTAATTTAAAAAAATTCAATTTAAAAAATTGTTTAATTTCATAATTAAAATAAGGTTTTTAAAAAAATCGACACGTATTTGAGTATTTGAAATTGTTAATGACTTTCTCCTAAGTCGTAAGTCGGCAGTTCAAATCTGCCCGGGAACACCATTATGTAATTAAGAACTGATTATTGGTTCTTTTATTATTGCCTAAAAACAAATAAAACTAGAGTGCGCTCTCTAGTTTCTTTTTTAAGTGCCTGTTCATGGCCGGCATCACCGCTTTTTTAAGTTCCTGTCATAGTCGGGATCACTAGCTTTTTTAAATGTCATTCATAAAATGACAATACTATTATATGCATTATCTGCACAACTTAATCACTTAAGTAACTGTAGTATACATCATTTATTTTTAAACGTCAAGCAATTCGTACTTATTTATATACTTTGTTAAGAACAATGTCTAGAAATATTAAGAAGTATTCCAATACTAGCCATACTCACAAGTAAAAAAGAACTGGCATAACTAAGAAAATGAAGCATAATTCAATAACATCGCAAATATAACTGACTTTATAGGTGATGCTTACAAAATAATTGAATAATTATTCTATAATTGTAAGTACATATTTTATTAAACTATTTTTTACTATTTTATCTTCTAATTTATTAATTGAAAAAATTTTATTACCTGCATAATTAATAGATGCTCCACAATGATAAATTTCTTTTTGGTCTAATATAATGTACCTATCGTGAAAATCATTGTTATAAACTACTTTTAAATTTTTATATTGTTTTTGATATTTATCTATATCTATTTTTTTTAACAGACAATTACTTTTACATATTATAGTTACATTAAGTTTTAAATTTCTTATCATATCTAAAACATTTTTATCCGCATAGTTATCAATAATAATTATGTTATTATGAGCTTCGTTTAAAATATCAACTATTTTCGAATAAGCATCATATATTTGTCCATTAAAATAGATTTCATTATCTTTTATATTTTCTTCAAATTTATTAAAAGACAGTTGTAACAATTTGATATCTTCCTCATGTTTTATTACTAAATTGTTAATATATTTTTGTTCAATTAGTTCATTAGAAATATATTTTCGCATTATTACAAAAGCATGCATAATGCTAACGCTTACTTTTGCAGCAACTGGAGTTCTTAAAACACTTGCTAACATCGCAACTCCTTGTTCTGTAAAGACATATGGATTTTTTCTAACGCCACCATATCCATTTAAACTTGAAGTCCCAATTTGTGACTTCAAGTTTAAAAATTCTTCGTTGGTTAATTGAAAATAAAAATCTTCAGGAAACCTATCAATATTTCTTTTTACAGACTGATTAATTGCTTTAGTACCATTTACACATTTATAAAGTTTTGCTAAATCAGAGTCTAGCATTACCTGTTTTCCTCTTACTTCATAAATCATATTTTCAATCTTTTCTTCTTTAACTAATATATTTGTGTTCATATAAAAATTCCCCACTTACTTTGCTTGTAACCAACAATATACCAAGTATTTGTTGCTGTGTCAAGCATTTTGTACTTATTTATATACTTTGTTAAGAACAATGCCTAGAAATATTAAGAAGTATTCCAATACTAGCCATACTCACAAGTAAAGAAGAGCCGCCATAACTAAGGAAAGGAAGCGTAATTCCCTTTGCCCTTTTAGAGTTATAAAAAAATATAGGGTTGCCTGTACTTTTGTTATAACCCTTAGGACAAAATTATCTTAAATTACTAGCAATATATTCTAATTCTTTAAACTTAAAATATACTTCAACTTCTTTAGAATCACCTTTATCATATACAACAATTTTATCAATTAAATTTTTAACTGTACTCCTTGATGGAGTTTTTAATTTCATAAAATCTTCTATTGCCTTACGACATTTTGTAAATTCTTTTTCTTTTGATTTATCTGCAAATATATTTAATCTATTCTCAATATTTCCTTTTTCTATCTTTAATTGTTGTAATTCTTTTTCGTGATTATCTGATAAGTTTTTATATACATCAGTAGAGATAACACCCTCAAGTTTATCATTATATAAATTAGATATTATATTAATTTTCTTTTCTATCTTTTTATTAATTTCTTGCAATTTATTTTCCATTTCTTCTATATCTTTATTATAAATATAGACAGAATCTTCAACTAAATTTCTTAAATCATAGTGTTTTATAAATTCCTCACCAATTTCATTAAGAAATTCTATAATATCTTTTTCTAATAGATGATAATTTAATCTATTGGGAGTACATCCACTTACTTTGCCTTTTCTTAAATAATGATTACAATGAGTATATAATGATGGTGCTGATTTTGTCTTTTTAACACTTACTCCTAAAGTATGATTGCATTTACCACAAAACATTATGCCAGAAAGTAAAAATCTATCAAAATTTTTTTCAGTTGGTGTATAACTTTTATCTTTTAACATTTTTTGTACTGTATCAAAATCTTCTTTGCTGATTATTGGATCGTGAGTATTTTCTACTATAATATATTCTTCTTCTTTTATATGCCTACATTTTTTTTGATTATAACTTATTTTTTCGTGAGTATGTTGCACCATATTGCCAATATACATTTGACTTTTTAAAATATTTCTTACAGTAGAGTTCTTCCAAACACCAAATCCATCATTTTCAGTAACCAGTAAACCTCTAGGTTCTTTTTTGTAAACAATAGGAATAGCAATTTTTTCATCTGTTAATTTTCTGCATATTTTGGTAACACCTAAACCCTCTAAATACAGATCATAAATTAATTTGACTATTTTACTTGCTTCTGGATCTATTATTAATTTATGTTTATCATTAGGATCTTTCATATAACCATAACATGGAAAACTACCAATATATTCTCCTTTTTCTTGTTTTACTCTAAAAGAAGAACGAACTTTTTTAGAAACATCTCTTAAATATAAATCATTAACACCTAATCTAAGACCTAACATGGAGTCCCCAATATTAGAATCGTAGGAATCATTAATAGCAATATATCTAATATTATGTTCTAAAAAATATTCTTCAATGTATTTTCCAGTCTTATACATTTCACGACCAAGTCTTGATAGATCTTTTGTAATAACACAATTAATAATTCCATTTTCTATATCTTCTATCATTTGTTTAAATGCTGGTCTATCAAAATTACCACCAGAATATCCATCATCAACATATTCTTTAACAATGTTTAAATTATTATGTTTAGCAAATCCCTCATTAATCATTCTTTGACTTTGAATTGAAGAAGATTCATCATTATTATTAATATCTTCCTTAGATAATCTTAAATAATCACCACAATTATAGATTTTATTATTGTTTCCCATTATTTACTTAACCTCCTTATTATAAGGGAAACACTTGGGAATCTACGCTTGAATGATAGCATCATTTTTAAATTTTTGCAACTCATTTTTTCCTCCAGTTAGGATTTGCTCATTTCTTATTTCACTACGATAACATTGTTCCAAAATATCTTTTAATTTTTTACCATTTTCATTAAAACAAAAAGTAAATTTTACTAGTTTATTACCATATTGTCTTATCATAGGATCACCCATTTTAAGATTATGATTATCAGTTCCATTTAATGATATAGAAACAAAATTAGACATTAGTTTTATTTCCTTTCTCTAATGTTAAATCTTGTTCTAAAGGACTTTTTAAATGTATTTCAATAGTAGATTTAGTATTATTGCCATTATCTATTTCTATATGATATATATCTTTATTTATTTTTCCTTTTATAAATGTTAATTCTTTAGTATTAAGTGGCTTAGACAATTCAAAACTAGCATAAGTTCTATTATTATTTTCTTTAAATTCAAATAAAGATATTTTATTTTTTAATTGTTCTTGTACTATTTCAACTATATTTTTTAATTTTTCTTGTTCTTGTTCCTTAAATAAATCATATTCTGATATTTCTGGCTTTTCAATAAACTTATCATTTCTATTTCTATAAAGTCTATCATATTTAGTTTTAATATCTTCTACTGTAAAGTAGGTACTACTTAAATCAACTAATGGAGTTACAATTCTTTCTAGTTCACCACTAGAATAACATGATAGTTTTTTATAGATAACAGTATCCCTAAAAATTGGATAACCTATGTTGGGGAATATAATTGTTTTATAATGAAGATTTTTAACTTCATCTGGAGTAAGTAAATCACGAGCAATTAAAGAAGTAGATTTATTACCATTATAATTAGTTAAACTAACTGACTGACTAATAGAGTTAGATTCTATTGTTTTTTTACCTAATCTTTTACTAATTGCCTCAGCAGTATCCATCGTATTAGTTTTTAAATAAGCAAGTCCAGAGTTATCAAGAATAATTTGGGCTACCTCTTTACCATAAACATTATCTAATTGACTTAAAGACTGAATAAATAAGTGGTATCTTAGTCCACGAGATCTAGCAACACTAATAATTGATTCTATACTTGGCTCTACTAAGGGTGGGCAATTTGAAAATTCATCACAGATCCAGTCTATCTCAATAGGACACTTTTTATTATCATTGCTATTAGCAAGTTTTACTAATTCTTTATATAACAAACCTAAAATAATTGTAACTAAAGTATAGTAAATTTTATCTTCATCTGGAACTATAACAAATAAAGCAGACTTTTCTTTACCTAAAATATCAAAATCAAAATCTGACTTACTAGTAACATTAGCAACATTTACATCATCAAATATTGCCATTTTTTCTGAAAAAACACTAGTAATAGATTTATATGTATTTTCACTAGAAGAAAGAATAGGAATTAAACTATCTTTAGATTTAGTACCATAGGGCTTCTGTTCTATGTATAACTTAAACTTTTTAGAATTTTTTTCTTCCATTGTGGAGTTTTGAAATTTACGAATGGAAGTCATAGTTATTTGCTCACGAATAATTTTACCATCTTTATATTCTTCTAGGAAAAAACCTATTAAACCCTCAAGTAAATTCTTAGCACTATTATTCCAAAATGGATCTTTACCTTGTGTCTTATCATAGGTAATCATTGATGCTAAAGAAGTAATTAATCTATTAGTTTCTGCATAACTAGAAATAGATTTATTTTGAAAATCTAATTTTTCTTGCTCATCAGTAGCAGAATTACTTAATCTTTCATATTCAATATACTTTTCATATTCACATATAATTGGCTCTAAAATATTAATATGATTAGATAATTCTGGATGTCTAAAATCTATTGTTAAAACTTTATAACCTTTATCATGTAACATTTTAGAAGTAGTATGATATATTTCACCTTTAGGATCTGTTACAAATATACTTCTTGGCTTTTTAGCATTAGCAATAAATGTTACCATATTAATAACACAAGTAACACTTTTACCAGATCCACTAGATCCTAAATAAACATAGTGGGGAGTTTCTTTATCAAACCATACATGATTAACTTTTTTATCATAATAAACTGGAAAACCAACATCATGAATATTAGAAATTCTTTCTTTAACAAAATGTTTATTTATTTCTGATAAAGTAGAAAATCTTGCTGATCCATATTCATTATTATTTTTAATTTTATGTTTAGAAATTATTGGCTCTATATATATAAAACAAATAATAAAGACAATTAAAATTAACAATAAAGTAATAAGGGGCAAACTCATAAGATGCCCCTCACTAAATTATTGCTGTAAATCATAATCCTCCTTAGAGTCTTTTTCTTTTTCTGGATCACAATATAAATCAATAAACATATCAAAATCTATTTTAGATAAATCTAAATTAATTTCCTTATTTCCATAGTATTGTTTTATATTTAAAACTGTATCAGTCTTAAAACTAAATTCTTTAGATGAATTTAAAATTGTTTGTAAATCCTCATATTTTTCTTCTATATTATTCATATTCATAATCACCATCCTTATTTTTATCTAAATCATAAATAATAGTATCAATAATATTATTTATATCTATATTAGTAATATTTTTAAAATTACCATATCCATCTTTTATTAAATAATAGCAATTAGTATCTTTAACATCCTCAAGCATATATTTAATTTTTTCCCAACCAAATTTATCAATATCATTTCTTATAATATCTCTAATACCATTGTCATCATAAATATCATCTGTATATTCGTATAAGTCATTTTGATAAATATAGTCCATAAAGTCATTAATCTTAGTATATGGAAGTTCATTATCAGAACTTATCTTAAATTTTAGTAATTCTTCTTTATTCAATGTCATAATCTTTTTCATTTTCCTTTTCTAAAATTTCTTTTCTAGCAAGTTCTAATCCATGTTTTAAAGTAGGGCTTTCCATTACCTGATCGTAAGTTAATTCTAAAGCATCTAAAGTATCTTCTAAGTCATGAGTATAACCATATTCATGATTTTCAAGTTCATATAAAAACATATCTTTAATGTAACCCTCACCAGTTTTATCTTGTTCTATTAAATCTTTCTCTTCTTTTCTGATTTCATCCCACATTTTATTATATTCTTCTAAATCAGTTTTTCTTATATATCCACCCGCACCAATAGAATATATCTTATCAGTATCAGTTTCTTTTAATCCCCATTTTTCCATCATATTTTTAAATTGATTATTACTAAAGGCAAAGCCTAATGGAAAATCATCAACTCTTTTTTGATGTTTGTTGTTTATTTCTTCATATTTATTCATTTAATATCATCCTCCTCGTTAATTTCCGATATTCTTTTTAAAGCAATATCATAATATTTTTTATTTATTTCAAATCCTATATAATTTCTATTTTCTAAAATACAAGCAACAGCAGTTGTACCACTACCTAAAAAGCAGTCTAAAACTATATCTTTTTCTTTAGAACTGTTCCTTATCATTTTTCTAATTAATTCTAAAGGCTTTATAGTTGGATGTTCATATAACTTTTTATCTTCCACATTTGCTTTTGAAATATAAACAGTTTTAGCATCTTCATAATTTTTAGGTTTACAGTAACCACCATTACGAAAATATAAGCAATATTCTTTATCATTCATATATTTATTACTATATAATGGCATAGGGTTAGTCTTATTCCAAATAACAACCTCTAACTTGCATTTTAATTGTAAATTAAAATATTTAATATACATAGGTATCTGTCTAGCATTACACCAAATATAAATATTTATGTCTTTCATAACTCTTACTAATTCATCTAGAACTTTAATATCAAAACTATTTACCAAATCATTATTAATTAATTCTTTTTCTAATTTCATTATATCTTTAGCAAGGTTACCAGTTCCTTTTTTACCACCAGTAGTACATATATCATAAGGTGGATCAATTAAAACTAAATCAATAGATTTATCTGGTATTCTTTTAAGTCCAACTAAACAGTCCTCATTATATATTTTGTTTATTTCCATTAACTAAGTTTCCTTTCAAATAAAAAGATAGGAAGTATATCCCATCTTTGCCTAGTTACATATCCATAATCAATATTTAATATCTTACATATTCTATATATAAAAACACAATTAATTTTTTTAATTTTATTATTTTCTATCTTACTAAGAGTAGAGATAGAAATATTAGATAATTTTGATAGTGTTTCTAAAGATAAATTTCTTTTTATTCTTTCTTTTTTCAATAAATTTCCTATTTTATTTATAGGCATCATCCTCCTTTATATAATTTTATTGTATTAAAAAACAGATCACTTAATTTGATCTGTTCGATTAATTGTAATTTAGCGAATAGTAACTTAATTTTCTTTTTTATTAAACATATGGCGTACTTTATCTATTCGATTATTTG
>CANQSO010000002.1 GCA_947626535.1 uncultured Bacilli bacterium
TAATTTAACTTTTTTTGATAACGGATTATATCCGATTAAACTCCCTTGCAACCTTCCAAGTTAACTTTTCTTTGTTTCCACCAACCACAAAGTCTCTATTAAAAGTATTTGCTTGTACTCCTCAAGTTCATCATTTACATTTCCTATTTTACAAAATATTATTTTATTATGCAAGCATTAATTTTTTCATTTCATTATTGTAATGTTTTTTGAAGTTTTAATACTTCTTGCTCAGTTAACCCCGTGGCGTCAGTTATATATTTAATATCAGCTTTCATTTTTAAAAGATTTTTTGCAACAGTATTTAAACTTCGTTCTTCTCCACGTTCTTCACCAATAGCCTGATTTTTTCGAGCTTCCCATTCTTCTCTAGCAAAATCCTTCCTAGTTTCTTCATTATTTAAAAACTCCTTTAGACATTCCGTTATGCTCATTAAGACATCATCTCCTTTACTTATTTTTTTCATTTCTTTTATACTTTTGGCATTAAATAATCTAAAATATTTATTTAATTTATCATTTACACCTACATTATATTCTTCTTCCTTTATTTTGTCAAGATTTATAAAATAGATAATAAAATCATCATCTAATATACCAAATATTTTTCTATCAATATCTAATAGTCCATATTTACTAAATCCTATATTACCAGCCATTTTTCCACAAATATTAACTTGAATGACTCTTTTGGGAAGATACTTGCTGCCTCTTTTAATCTGAGTTCCATATATTCTAAAAGCATAGCTTTTACTTTTATTAACTTCATCTTTTCCTAAAACCGTATAAGCTTCTAAATTGAGTATAATATCATTAAATTCAGCAACTAAATCACATCTTAATTTTTTATCGTTATATTCAGTTTCAAGCAAAACATCTTCACTTTTAAGAAGGATATCTTCATGTTTATATTTTTTATTAAAAAAGGCATTAATAAAATCAAGAACATATTCTTCTTTACTAAAAACATGATTAAAACATTTATCATCAAATAACGGGTGAAATTTTTTGGCCATATAAGCCTCCTTTCTGAAATCCATTAAAACAAAGAAAAAAATAAAAAGCAAAATACCAATTTTGAATTTTTGAACAAAATTGGTATACCAATATTCAAAATTGGTCTAGCAAATTTTCAAAATTTGTAAAAAAAATAATACCAATTTTCAATTTTGGTATATTTTTTTAATTGACGTAAATTTACATATTTTTACAAGGCTAATTTTCTTCTTCATCTTGCGGTTTTTCAGTATTTGCTGGAGTAGATTCTTCATCTTCTTTGTCATCTTCTTTTGGTTTAACATATGGTTTAGTTGTATCAATAACTTTTTTAGCATCATATTCATGATCATTTTTAGCGACTTCAACAATTATATTTTTATTATCAAAAGTAATATTAAAGGCTTTTACTCCATCACCATAATATTTATCAATATTTAGAAGAATATTCTCGGCTGTATTATTTACTGGTTCTTCAGCCCCATATGTCCAAATACTTAAATAAGCTTTTTTATCTTTTTCATTTCTACTAACTGCTGCATAATAATTATCATAAAGTTCGATATACTCATAACCATTACCATCACTATCTTTATCAAAAGCAGATACATAATATTTGTTATCTTTAATATATTTTAAATTATTATGATTATAATCAACTATTGGACCATTTTTAGCAGTAGTAAGAACTCTTCCACCAATATCAGCTAAGAAATAACTACCATCAGTTTCAATAACATAATAATCACCTAAACGTTTTAAACTATTATATTTAAATTCTAATTGAACATCTACAGAATTAGCTGTTATTTTAGCTAAACCATAACTTCCAGAACGCTCAGACTGAGCAATATAATAGAATGGACCATTTTCAACATTACTTAATTTATCAGCTTTATTATAGATTTTAGCATCAACTTTAGTATACCAAGCTTTAGTACTACCTTCTTTTAAATCATATAAAACTATTGATTCATTACCATCTCTAATAAAGATATAACGATTATAGAAGACTGGCAATAATCCTAATTCATCATTATTATGTTTTTCTTTTTCATTAGCTGTATTTTCAGTTAGTAATGATTCACTTGCAATTGTACAATTATTTAAAGAAGCATTATTTGATTCAACATTATTTTTATTATTACATACATATGATCCTAATAAATTTTCTTTTTTCTCATCACTATAGAAATATAATTTACCATTTAAATAATTCATAAATGCTAAGTTTTTAGAAAATTCACCATCGGTTAAATTAAGGGTTAAGGTTTCTAAATCATCAGTATCATCTTCATAAATTGTTAAGATTAAATTTTTATCATATAATTCAGCATCAAATGATTTTTCTGTTTTAACTAATTTATTATTTTTATATGTAGCTATTGGATTAAAAGTATTATTTTTAATAGCTATACCATCTAAATTCATAGGATGTTTTTCATAATCAGTAACATAAAGTTGCATTTCTCTAGCAAATATAACATATTTATCAAGTAATAAAGCAAAATCTCCTTTACCTACTTCTTTACCATGATAATCTAATACTGTATATTGATTTTCAACATTTTTAATTTTTATATGTTCTTTATTAGCCCCAACAATAGGATCAGACATTGCATTAGTAAGTATTTCATTACCTTTATTAACTAAATAGTAACTACCATCTTTTTTAGCAACTAACCTTTCTAAATCTTTATCATCTTCTAAAATTCCTAAATAATCATAATCATAATTTATAGTTGTTTTAGCTTCATCATCACTAAAAGTAACTAAACCATATTTATTATCCATATTTTTTAGAATAACAGCATCATCAATAAAATCATAAGCTTTAACTAATAAAAATTCTTCTTTTACTTCATTATCTTTCATATCATATAATTTAATGATATCATCATTTTCACTTTTATTATCAAAAACAAAGACAAAACGTTCATTATAGATTTTGCTCCTAATGTTTATCTCTTCACCATCATCATTAATTTTCTTTAAGCCATCAAATTCATCATCATTAGTTAAATAAGCAACAAAGCATTTATTTTCATCTTTATTTGTACATTCATAAGTACCAAGTTCATCTTCATCATCTAAGAAATGTAAGACACCATTTTCATAACGATAATTATCTTCTTCTAAAATAACATCAGGTACATCTTGTTTTGGAGTTTCTTTCTTTCTAGTTAAGAAAAATACACCTACTCCAATTAAAATAAGAACAATAATAATTACAACAATAATGATTATTTTATTTTTCTTAGATAATTTAGACCATTTATTTTTTAATTTTTTAAAAATATTTTCTTTCTTATCTTTTTTCTTTTCTTCAGGTTCAAGGATCATTGTATCATCAGGAACATGAAGTTGTTCAATTTCTTCTTGAAATTGTAAATCAGCTTCAGCCATATTTTCATCAACAATTTCTTCAATACTATTAATTGCTGATTCAGTTAATTCATCTAGATTTAATACTTCTTTAGTTGTGTGTAATGATTCATTTTCATCTTTCATTTTTGCACTCTCCTACTATAAAAAATATTATACTAAACTTTAATTTAATTCGCAACAGAAATTTTAGAACCCACGGCCGCCTCCACCGCCGCCGCCAAAGCCACCGCCTGAGGAAAATCCGCCACCAAAACCACCACCACTAGCACCAGTAGCATTTCTTGCCGCGGCAACATTAGCTGTATTAATCGAAGAATTAATGGCATGATTAATATGATGAGCAATATGAATATCATTATAAGAATAATACATTCCATAATTAGCATAGATATCAGGATATTCACTTATTTTAGTATTCATAGCCTTTTCAACTTCATCAGCTAAACCAAAAACAGTTGCATAAACTAAATATCTTTCCCACAAAACAATTTGTGGTAACTCTTTGGTATCAAATGTTCCAAAATCTTTCAAAAAGTTTTTAAAAGCATTCCATCTAACATAATCTTCATTACCTTTTTTAGTTCTTTTCTTAATCATCAAAGAATATATTAAATAAATCATACTAATTGGAAAAATAGCATAACCTAAAATAAAATCAACATGATAATAATAAACAATAAAACTAATTAAAAGGGCGACTAACAAAATTAAGATCCCACTTACAATTGGAATACCATTTTTTTCATAAAAGTTTTGTCTTTCTCCGTCTTTTCTAGCACAATTTAACCAATTAGAATATTTTGATTGAAAAGTACTATAGGAATTTTTAGCATAATTATCTAATTCTTTAGAAGTAAATTGATTGTCTTTACCAACTGTTTCAAATAGAAAGTCTAATAAAACATTTTCCGTTTCATTAACATTCTCGCGATTTAATAAAGTAAATTGATAATCTTTACTTTTAGCGTTTGTTGGTATTTCATCAACTTTAATATTTTTCTTATATATTAAATTCATAATTGATGCCGACATCGCATTAGAAGTAATACTTCCCTTCATTAAGTAATCAACTACTTCAACATTATAATCATCAATAAATTCGCGATTATATTTATTAGTAAAATCACTTTTATATTCTTTATCATAACGAATATAGATATATATCCACCAAGCTACTAAAAATAGGATAAAGATAATACTTACCACCACTACAATATTATAAATCATTTTAGCAAATTTAATTTGTTCTAAAGCCGCTTCAGCTCTTTTAGTTTCAACTTCTAAAATTTTATCTAAGGCTACTTCATTACTTTTATTTAAATCACTAGAATTAGTAATTAAATTTTTATCAAAAGTCATTCTAATATCAACAGGACTATTTTTGTCTAAAGATTTCATAGTTGCTAAAATACTTTCATTATCAATTTTATTAATATTTCCAGTTATATCACCATGAGCCCAAAAACGAAATAAATTGGAATTATCTTCATTTGGTAAATGAACTTTTATTTGTAAATTATTAATTTTATCTTCAAAACCATCACCAATAAAAGTCCAATAAAGTTCAGCAACATCTTCATGCATTACCACCGCACTAGAAATAGTATAAGAAATTAAGTATGCCACACTTTCATTTTTACCTTCATAATACATTTTAAAACTTTTACCATCACTTATACTACTTTCAACATAATCCCCATCTTTAGCATCACTATCATAATAAACTTTAGTTAAGGGTTTAAAAACTTCATTAAAAGTATTAAAAGATACTTCATCTTCTTGTTTTTTAGCAAATATTTTAACATTCGTAAGACCTTTAGCATTATAAATAGCATTATCACTATAACTATTAGAATTACTACTTAATTTACTATTTTTATACATTATATCTCTAATATAACCATGAAATTCTCCATCTAAAACAATTAATTCTTTAATATTTAAATCGCCATTTTCTAAAACATTGGCATCAATTAAATAATCAGTTATATCATAATCTACATATGCTTTAGAATTAGTCATAAATAAAAATAATAAAATAAAAACATAAATAACTTTCTTCATATATTCTCCTAAAAAATTAAGCTTACCTATCGTAAGCTTAAAATTCAACTTTAACATTTTCTCTTTCAGCTTCGTTAGCTTCAAAAAATGCTTCTTTTGTAAACTTAAACAGACTAGCTACAATATTACTTGGAACCATTTGAACTTTATTATTATAAGTTAAAACAGTATCATTATAAAATTGACGAGCCATAGCAATTTTATTTTCTGTATCTTGTAACTCACTTTGTAATTGTAAGAAATTAGTATTAGCTTTTAAATCTGGATAACTTTCCGCTAAAGCAAATAATTTAGACATTGCATTAGTTAAGACATTATTAGCATCCATTTTTTCAGTTGGTGTAACGGCTGATGTATAAGTATTACGAGCTTTAATAACCGCTTCTAAAGTTTCACTTTCATGTTTAGCATAACCTTTAACAGTATTAACTAAATTGGGAATTAAATCAAATCTTCTTTTTAATTGAACATCAATTTGACTCCATTGATCTTTAACCCGATTTCTTAATGTAATTAATGAATTATAAGTACTAACAACAAATAAAACTAATAATACTAATACTACAATAACAATAATTAACCATATTGGCATACTTTATTCCTCCTTATAAATTTATCTTAGCATAAAACAAATCATTTTTCAATTACAACCATACCCCATAAGTAATAGCTGCCATTGCAAGTAATAACCCCACAACATAGAAAGCTTTAACAATATCAGTTTCCTTCCAACCTAATTGTTCAAAATGATGATGTAGAGGTGCCATTTTAAATACTTTACGATGGAATTTACGAATAGCAATAATTTGAATCATACTAGATAATGTTTCAACTACAAAAACCCCACCAATTAAAACAAGGGATAATTCATGTCTAGTCACAATCGCAATCGTAGCCATTGCCCCACCTAGAGCAAGACTTCCTAAATCACCCATAAAGACTTTAGCTGGATAAGAATTAAATAGTAAAAAGCCTAATAAAGCCCCAACTAAGATGAAGCAAAAAATAGCAACTTCTTGATAGCCTTCCATCCAACCAGTATTCCAGGTAATAATTCCGAAAGCCAAAAAGGCAATAATACAAAGACCACCACATAAACCATCAAGACCATCGGTTATATTAACCGCATTACTACTTCCCACTAAAACTAGTAAGATAAATAAACCAAACGTCCAACCTAAAGGCAAGCTAATACCTAAAGATGTAATAACTAATTCTGGTTTACCACCATTAACCATAAAAATATAAAAGAAGACTAAAGCAATAACCATTTGTAGTAAAAATTTTGAAGATATGCGAAGTCCCACATTATTGTTATAACGAACCTTTAACCAATCATCAATAAATCCTAACAAAGCATAACTTAAAAAGACAAAGACCACAATAATTAAATTATGACTTAAAGTTATACTACCTCTTAAATATAACAAGACTAAAGTAATTAATACCGGAACAATAAAAATTATCCCGCCCATTGTTGGAATTCCTTCTTTAGCTAAATGTCTTTTACCTAAAGTTTTACTTACATGTTGCCGAAAATTAATTTTTTTCAAAAAAGGAATAAAAATTAACCCACAAATAATCGCAAAAATAAAACCTAACATCATTGCTAAAGCGGATTTTGCAAGTATTAACATAATACATCTCACCTCATATCTAAATTATACACTACTTTTACAAAAATTTAAAAGAAAACATCAAATTGACAGTTAATAGACATTATCCCAGTAATAATTTGACAGTACCATTTTCTTTAATGTAACTATCCGCACTTGGTGATTGATATAATATTTTATCACCTTCACCGCTATATTCAATTTGAAAACCTTTTAATGTTTTTTTAGCATCACTAACACTCATACCCACTACATTTGGTAAGACGACATATTTTTGATCTAACCACCGATATTCTTTAGTCATCCCGTCTTTGCTTTCTTTAAAGCCAAAGATATTAATGGCGGTTTCTAAAACATTTTTAGCAATTGGAGCAGAGACCGTCCCACCATATTGAGTAATACCAAGAGGATGGTCAATCGCAACATAAACAACAATTTCCGGGTCATCTGCTGGCATAAAACCCATAAATGAAACAATATAATTGCCACTCATATAATGACCATCTTCCACTTTTTGGGCAGTTCCTGTTTTACCTCCTACTCGGTAATTTTCAATATAAGCATTTCTTCCCGAACCATTAGCTACCACACTTTCTAGGGCATATCTAACCATTTTAGAAGATTCATCACTAATAACTTTTCTTCTAAATATTGGTTCATTGGCTTTAATAATCGAATTTGTTTCCGGTTCTAACATTTCTTTAACTAAATATGGTTGATATAAATTTCCACCATTAATCGCTGCTGATACAGCCGTTACTTGTTGGATAGGTGTCACCGAAATACCTTGTCCAAAACTAGTTGTTGCAAGTTCTACCGGTCCCATATTACTGGGTTTAAATAAAATTCCATTACTCTCGCCATTCAAATCAATTCCCGTTTTCGTCCCAAAGCCAAAATTAGTAATATAACTCATTAATTTATCAACTCCAAGTTTTTGCCCAAGCGAGACAAAACCGGGGTTACAACTATTTTCTACGACATTTAAATAAGTTTGATCCCCATGACCTCCTGCTTTCCAACAATGAATAGTTGCCCCATCAACATGAATTGAACCACCATCATAAAAATGGTCTTCAAATAAATTAACCGTTTTTTCTTCAACCGTACTAGAAAGAGTCATAATTTTAAATGTCGAACCTGGTTCGTAAGTCATCCAAATAGGTAAATTCCGATTAATAGTTTCTGTATCATACTCTTGATAATTATTAGGATCAAAATTAGGACGTGATGCCATTGCTAAAACTTCACCGGTTTTCGGATTCATAGCCATAATCATGGCATGTTCAGGTGTATATTTACTCATTACATTATCAAGTTCTCTTTCAATAGCTAGTTGCAAATCTAAATCAATTGTTAACTTAATATTAATGCCATTTTGGGGTTTTTCATAAACTTCTGATAACTCTAGACGATTGCCTTTTCCATCGGAAAAATATTTTATTGCTCCATCTTCACCTGTTAAATAATTATTATAAGTTAACTCTAAACCACTTAACCCTTGATTATCAATTCCCACATAACCTAGAACATGACTAAGTAGTGAACCATAAGGATAATATCTTTTACTTTCTTTTACTAAATAAACCCCATCATAATTTAAATCATTTATTTTAGAAGCTATATCATAAGATAATTGTCTTCCTTCCGGATGGACTCTTTCAATACTTGTTTTTTTAGTTACATGTTTTAACATATCATCATAATCAGAATTTAAAATTTCACTTAAACTTTTAGCAACAGCTTCAGCATCTTTAATTTGATTAGGAATAATTACTAAACTAGTTGTCGTTAAATTAGTTGCTAAAATTTTTCCATTACGATCAAGTATTAAACCTCTATCAGCTCCAATTGGTAACTTTCTACTCCATAAAGACTGGGCTAAATCACTTAATTTTTCATAAGAGAATACTTGAATATAAAAAACTTTTAAAATAATTATTACTAATAAACAAATAATAAATAAAAAGAAAACTCTAATTCTAATATGAATTTCTTTAAAAAACATAAAAGTCACCTATCTAATTTTATGATTAATTCTAAAATAATATAAGTGATTATTTAATTTTAATTAAATAATCATTTTATTAATAAAGTATTATCTTGTAACATATCTAAAGTAACTTCTAACTCAATTGAAGTTTTGTAATATAAATCTTCTTGATTACGATTTTCTCACCAGCCTTCTTCTAAACGATTTTTATAACAATCAGTTGCTAACATTTTATTTGCATCAAAATGAATACCAATTTTCTTCATAAAATTAATATTTAAGAATAATCCAAAATGGGATATCACCATAACTTCTACAATTTTTTTAACTAATTTTTTACTTCTCTATTATTATGGAGAACTTGTTTTTTAGTAAACATCTTAGAATATCTTTTTTACCTTTTGGATTACCAATGTTATTTTTATAATAAAATTTAATGTCAATTAACTTAAAAAATAATTTCAAATACTTAAAAAATAATTTCAAATACTTAAAAAATAATTTCAAATACTTAAAAAATAATTTCAAATACATTTAATATATGCTATTATTTAAATAGAAAGTAGGAAGTATATGTATAATAATTTAAATGAAGAGCAAAACCTTATATCAAATAATAATTACAATTTAAATCAAAATTTAATGTCAAATGATTATAATAATAATGAAGAATTAATTAAAGCCTTTATCGGACCAAACTATGAAAAAATAACTCATAGCCTTTTTAATTTTTCGGGATTTTTCTTTTCTTTTTTGTATATGTATTATCGTAAAATGTTTTTATATGGCATTCTATTATTTTTATTTAGTACTTTAATTAATTTTTTCAGTAAAAATTTTTTCCCTGGTATTATTATTAATGCTATTTTAGGATTAGCTTTTAATCAACTTTATTTATATTATGTTAAAAATAAAATCACTAAAATTAAAAATGAAAATCCTAATTTAAGTAATGAAGAATTAAAAAATATATGTGCCTCTAAAGGAGGAACTAGTATAGGAAAATTATTCTTAGGTTTTATTTTAGAAATTATATTAGTTATAGTAATTTTTATAGTAGCAATTGTATTTGGTCTATCAAATGCTCTAGGAGATATTTTTGGCGATATAATTAATACAGTTAAAAATACTAAAAATGAGATATATGATGGTGCGATAATATTTTCGACTAAAGAAAATATTACTGAAGATTTTTCGATAAGTGTTCCAGAAATATTCGAGGACAATTCTAATTCTTATATGTATGATTATAAATATGATAACAATACGGGGGTTTTTACAAGTTGTAGATTTCTTTTTGGTAAAATAGATGAATTTAGTGATAGTGAAAATATGATAGAACAAATGGCAAATTATTATCAAACTAGCCCAAAGCCTAATGAAAAAATCAATAATATTATTTGGCATAATTTTAACTATACCAATGAATTAGGAACATTTTATTACTATGCTATGAATAAAAACAATACTACCTATTTATTAGATTATTCAGCTTACAAGGATTCTGGCAGTGATTGTGAATATTATAAAGACATAATATTATATTCAATTGAAAGTCTTAATTAAACTAGCTTTTTTTAAAAGCTTTTTTTATTATATTTGAAATATCAACATCTACATTTTCATTTATTTTATTAGTTAAATTAATTAAATATTCAATATTACCATCTCCACCTCTAATTGGTGATGTTGTTAAATTTTTCATAAAAAAGCCTTTATCATTAAAATAATTTAATAATTCTTTTATAACATTTAAATGAACTTTACTATCTAAAATAATACCTTTATACTTTGTAGCAATTTCTTTACCACATTCAAATTGCGGTTTTATTAAACAAATCAATTCTATTTTAATATTCTCTTTATATATTTTATCTATAATTGCTTTTAAAGAGATAAAAGAAACATCACAAACAATGATATCAATATCTTGAAAATATTTACTATCTAATTCTTTAAAATTTGTTTGTTCATGTAAATCAATTAATATATTATTTCTTAAAGATTCATGTAGTAAATTAGTTCCCACATCAATCGCTATAATTTTTTTAGCGCCTTGTTTTATAGCACAATCACAAAAACCACCAGTACTAGAACCAATATCCATAACTTTTAAACCATTAAAATCAATCTTAAATTCCTTAATAGCTTTTTCTAATTTAAGACCACCTCTACTAACATATTTTAATTTATCATTATTTTTTATTTTAATATCATCATTTTCTGAAACTAAAAAACTAGCTTTATTTACAACTTTATCATTACATAATACTAAATTATCATTAATTAATTCTTGAGCTTTTGTTCTTGAAGGAACTAATTGTCGTAATAATAATTCTTTATCTAATCTATTTTTCATTTTAAATATCCTTTCAGTTACGAATTATGTCTTGTAATAATCTAGTTAAACTCATATCTTCATCATCTTCTAAAACTTGCCAATTACATTTACCTTTTGAATCAAAAATAGGTATTAATTCAATTTCTCCATCATTATTAACTATTAAAAAGTTTTTTTCAATAATTCCCATACATAATTGATAGTCATAATTAGCAACTCTTTGCATTAATGAAACATTAGGATTTTTATAATATATTTTATAAAAACGTTTAAAATTACTATTTCTTATGGCTAAAATTACCGCATAAATATGTTTACAATAAAATTCACATGGACAAGAACAATAAACTTGCATCTTTTTATTTTCATCATTATATTTAATAACAACTAAATAATTATCTGTACCTTCTACAACTGCAAAAAAACGTTCTTCATCAATTTTTTCTAAAAATTTAACTTTATTTTCTTCATAATAATTTTTACCTCGCTCAATAATTTGCAAAGCAAAAATCTTATTTATATCATCATTAAATAAATCAAAATTAAATTCTTTTTTATATTCATATCTAGTAACATCATTCATTAATTCTGCATGAAGTTTAAATAATAATTCTTGATAATTTCTAGGCATATTATTAAAAATCATAATAAATATTCTTGCTAAAAAAGCCCAATTTTTAGGAATATATTTATTAAAAGTATAAGTAAGATTATTAGGATAAACTTTTAATATTACTTGATCTTCTTCTAATTTAATATCGTCATTATCACCTTCTTTATTTTTTAAAAAATCGATAATGGAATCAATCATATCTTTGGTTAAATATGTATAACTCTCTATTTGCTCTATAGAATAATAACTTAAATCATCTAAATCAAACCAAGATAAACGATAAATTTTTAATTTTTTAATATAATCTATTCTGATATAAATATTATAACCATCATAATAATATAATTGTAAATCTAAAATTAATTTATTTTTTTGATAATGTTTCTTAATCATTTTAATTCTACTTAAAACATCATATTCCATATCTAACTCTCACCTTCTATATCTTACCACAAAAAAATACCTAACGGCATTTTTCATAAACAATTTTTCTAGAACGATATATTTGTTCTTCATTCAAACTGTTTAAATAATCAACAGGATTTTCATTATTAGCATTAACTAATAATTTTTCAAAAACATTTATTAATTCATGATTAATTTTAATCGATTCTAAATAATTTAAATATTCATAATATTCTTCTAATTTAAAATTATTAACATTACTTCCATATAAATAATTTAAAATCATCATTGCATAACAATATAAATCGGTATTTTCATCAGGAAAAACATATCCAGTATGATAATTATTTTTTTCTTCACTTATTATTTGATATTTATTATTTACATTATTTAGTAATGATAAAGGTGTTAAATAATGAGAAGCAAAAACCATATTATCGCCTATTTTACTACTATCTAAATCAACAACATTTATTTCTCTTTTTTTAGGATTAACAATAAAATTACCTTCATGTAAATCATTTATATAAAAATCAGTTAAAGGCGTATAAGTTCTAATATTATGCATTTGTTCTAAGATTTCCCCAACTTTTTTTAAATAATAGATTTGTTCTTTACAATTTATTTTAGATTTTAAAATAAGTGCTAGATTAACACCTTCAATATAAGGAACTGTAAAACCTTCAATCGTATCGGCTACAGTTACTAAATTATCAGGAATATAAAAATTTTCAGGTAAATATTCCCTGTTAATGTCAAGCATTTCTAAGGTATATAATTTACTAGCAAAAATTAAACCTTGTTGATGATATAATTGTTTAAAAACTTTTAAATTATTTCGATAATTAAAATTATAGACTTTACCTTCTGTATTTAATATTTCTCTAGGTATATCTAATAATTCTAAATCATTAAAAGCTTTTTTAGATAATCTAATTACTTTCATTTTAATCCCTCATTTCAAATCGGGTCATATGAAGTTTAAATGACAAAATCCCCCAACTCTTAGGAGGATATTCTAACAAAAAGCTTACTAGATGTCAAATTTTACATATGATAATATTTTAAAGCTTTAGCCATGTCTTTTAAAGCCATTTCTTTAATGTCATTACCAAAACCAATAGTAGTTTGTTTAAAGAAACTATTATAAATAATATTTCCTTTAAACATTAATAAAGTAGTATTAACAATAATAGGAAATTTTCTAGATAAAAGAACATTATCAATATTATCACGTATGCCTTTAACCATATAAATTTTACCATCTTTTAAAAACATCGTATATTCTCTTTCAAAACCAACAACAAAAAACATTCCTGTTACTGATTTTTTAAATTCATTTATAATTTCTAATTCTTCTTCATTAAATTTATTAGGATTAATTTTTATAAATTCATCAATTATCGTATCTTTATGCTCCCATAAATAATCATCTATTGGAAATAAGTCATTAACGTTTAATCCTTCTTGCTTATATATTTTCTTTAAAGAAGGACAAATGTTTTCTTTTTTATTGATGTAGTCTAATAACCCAAAATATAATTTATAATATAAATCAGCAGCATTTTTATGTATTTTAGCATTATTTTGAGGAATAACAGTGAATTTTTGAGATAAAATTTGTTCATTTTCTTTCTCAACTTGATGTTCTCTTGGTGTGAAACCATTCATTACTGCACATGGTATATCAAGTAAAGCTTCATGGATAAGCTTTATTTGCTTTTCATTTAATACTTCATTATAAACAAGCTCTTCATCATTAAATAAGCGTGCCAAATCAATACTCTTAAAAATTAATAGATGTTTAGGCATCTTATTAATTTCATCATACATTTTTTTAATAGTTGGTTTATTAATTGGAAAGTCATAATAAAATATATCATAATAATCTTGCATATTAATTTTTAAGGTTCCTGCTATGCCAAATTCTTTTCTTAGCTCATCAACATCATCTAAAAAATCTTCATATTCACGATAATAAATCATTTCAACTTTTGTACCTAAAGTATCCATATATTGGTCATAAAAACCACAATAAAAATGAATTAAAGGATGACTTAAATAATTATTAATTTGTTCTTCAGATAATTTAAAAATATCTTTCATACAAGAAATTAAAAGGTTACTAAGCATATTAGCATTTAATTTAACCATTCCAATAACAAAAGTAACAAATTCATCAATATTTTTATTATGAATTTTATATTGTTCTAAAGCATCTTTAACATTTTCAATTTGTTCTTCATATATTTCTGTACCATTTAAAATTAATTTTTTATTTAATTCTTTAATTTCCCATTCATATTTTAAATAATCATTAGGTTCCAATTTATGATTTTGTAAATATTTTAAAAATTTTAATTCTCTTTCGGTACAAATATGAAATAAATAATGACCAACACTATATTCTTTAATAATTTCTTCAATCATTTGTTTCCTAGTAATATTATCATAATCTTTCTTTTCATAAACTAAAGAATCATAATAAACATCATATACTAATCCTTTTTCCTTTTTAACAATTTCTTCTCTTAACTTCATAACTACTCCTTTATTTGCTTAAATTATATCTATCAATCAAAAAAATAGCAAGCCTATCTTGCTAAATTATTTTCAAAGCCAAAATATTTGGCTTGATACCAACAATTATTCATAATCATTTCAGCTTCAAAATATTGTTCTTTAACACCTTCGATTTTTAAATCACAAATTATAGCGATATCTTCAAAACTCCATTTCATTCCTGCTGTTATAATACCAGTTGCCATTGCATAAATAATTGTTTTAGTAAATGACCCTAAAATATTAAATAAATCACTAAAACCATAACGATTAGAAATAATTTTTAAAATACCTTGATTACTTATTGTATTTAGTACTTTATCTTCATTAGGCATAATATAACCCCCATTTCTAAATTGCATATTATAATCTTTTTTAAAACATTTGCCAAATTATTATTTTATCCTACTCTTGTTCTAGCTAAATTTTTATAACCTAAACTTTTTAGAGCATCTAAATTATAGAATGCTAATTGCTCTTTTAATGTTAATTTATTTTTATTAATAAAATGATATGGTTCATATTGTTCTAAATAAATATAGTAATCATCTACTTCTTTCGTAACTCTGTATAAAGAATAATATAATAATTTTTCTAATAAACTATTATAATCTAAAAAATCAACCATTACGTCATCATTTAATAAAACATTTAAAACCTCTTCATAATAACTTAAAAATTCTTTAAAAGATAATTTAATAATTAAATGATTATTGTTTACTTCATAATTATTTAATAAATATTTAACATTAAAAGCATGCTCTAAAAAATCATAATACATATATTCTTTACGTACTTTATGCATAATTTACCTCCTCAACTTGCTATTATATGCTTATAATCTCAAAATTGTAAATGACATATATACAATTATTTTGTCGTTAAAAAAAGAAATTAAATTAATTTCTTTCTTTAACCTTATATTCTTTACGCATATGTTTAATGAAGTTAAGTTTTGCTCTTCTAACCATACCCTTTTTAACAACCACTATTTTATCAATAGTAGGAGCATTTACAGGAAAAATACGAGTTACACCAACACTTCCAGATTTTTTACGCACTGAAATGGTTTCAGAAACAGATCCACCTTTTTTAGCAATTACAATTCCTTCAAAAGCTTGAATACGTTCTTTTTTACCTTCTTTTACCCAAACATCAACACGTACAATATCACCTACTCTAATTTCAGGAATATCTTTACGAAGATGTTTTTCATTAATTTTGTCTACTAAATTAGCCATTTTAAACATCCTTTCTAACTTTTTATTACATGTTATCATAGTACTATTCCAGCGGATAACACATCACTTTTTTCAAAAAGCACATTGATTGTACCATAAATTAACCTTTAAAACAAGAGCCATAATTAATTTTATGTATTATAAACAAGAAATTTACAATGAATTATCTACTCTTACCTTTTTCTTCTTCATTTATAAAATTATTTTGATAATTTAGATTAACATAATAGCTTTTTATTTGTTCTTCTAAGAATTCTAATTTTTTTAACATTTTTTTTACTTCTAATTTAGATAAATGATGAAGATATTGGTCTAATAATATTTCTTTAGTCTTTAATATTTCATTTAAAGCCATTATGGCATCACCTTCACTAGAAGAACCATCCATAACTTCTAAACTTATTTTAGTTAATCTTTTAAATACTCGGTCAAATTTTTTCTTACAGATTGTTTCTTTAATATCTTTATCTATAACTTTTATTTCTTCAATATCTAACATATTTTTATGTTTTTGAAGTTTAGGTTTCATAATAAATGGTTCTTCCATTTTTAAAACACTAGTAATTTTTTTCTTTTTTTCATCTTTATGAATAGTATAACTCATAAAATCACTTCTTTTCTAATAAATCATTTCTTTTCTTTTTAGTATTTTTAAGAGCTTCTTCTTCTCGCCATTTTTTAATATTTTCATGATGACCACTAAGTAAGACATCAGGAACTTTTAAATTTCTAAAGATTGGTGGTTTTGTATACGTTGGATAATCAAGTAAATTATTCATAAACGAATCATTTAAGTAAGATTCTTTCTTAATCACATCTGGTAATAATCTTACTATGGAATCTGTAATAACCATAGCTGGTAATTCTCCACCAGTTAAAACATAATCACCTATTGAAATTTCTTCATCAACAAAATTTCTTATTCTCTCATCAAATCCTTCATAATGTCCACAAATTAAAATTAAATGTTTTTCATTTTTTAATTCTAAAGCTTTTTGCTCACTAAAAGTTTGACCTTGAGGACTTAAAAGAACTACTTTAGAATCATTTGTCTTAACACTATCTAAAGCATCAATAATTGGTTCACATCTTAAAACCATTCCTCTCCCGCCCCCATAAGGAGTATCATCTACTTGATGATTAGAAAGTTTAGAAAAATCACGAAAATTAATTAAATTAATCTTTACCGCATTTATATTTATTGCTCTTTTAATTATTGATTCTTCTAAAAAACCATTAAACATATTTGGAAATAAAGTTAAAATATCGATTTTCATAATCTTAACTCCTTTGCATGATTAACAATTATTTTTTTATTTTTAACGTCAACTTCTTTAATATAAGATGGAACAAAGGGAATGTAAAAATTTTTATCTATTTCTAAAAGATAACCAGCTTTAGTAATTAAAATATTTTTAACAATTCCTAATTCTTCATCTTCAATTATTTTAAAACCAATTAAATCTTCCATTAAATAACTATCTAAATTTAAATTTTCTCTTTTAATATAAATTTCTTTTTTAACATATTCTAATACATCATTAATATTAAGTAAAGAATCAATTGTAATTAAGATTTTATTTTGATGATATCTAACACTTGTTATCGTATGTTCAATATTATCAATCATAATTTTATTATTTACCTTAAAAGCTATTTCTTTTTTTTCAAAATCACTTAAAACTTTTAATTCTCCTTTAATACCATGAGTACCACAAATATAACCTACATATAATTTATCCTTCATAATCCACCTTATTTACTTCATACATTATAATACTTGCACTTACTCCGGCATTTAATGATTCACAATTTTTATTCATCGGAATATAAATTAAATCCTTACAAAAGCGTTTTAAATCTTCACTCATTCCTTTTCCTTCATTACCAATAATTATTCCCACTTGCTTATTAAATTTTAGATCATTTAATTTTTTACCATTTATAACACTTGTCCCATAAATTGTTAGAAAAGAATGGTTATTTATAAAATCGATTAAATCACTATAAATAATATTTACGTGAAAAATCATTCCTTCACTACTTCTAATAACTTTAGGATTATAAACATCGACACTATGCAAAGATAAAACGATATTTTTAAAACCAAAAGCAACAGCACTTCTTATAATCGTTCCTAAATTTCCTGGATCACTTATATTATCTAATAATAAAGCTCTTTCTTTTACTTCTTCACCCTTTAATTTATTACAAACGGCACAGACATTGGGTGGGGTTACTTGATTAGTTATTTTTTTCATTACTTCATAACTTACAATGGTGGCATCTTGATATTTAGTATTTTCTAAACTAATTAATTCTTTTACAACACCTTTTTTTAAAGCCTCATCTACTAAATGTTCATTTTCTACTAAAAAAGTATTTGTTTCATCACGATACTTTTTATCTTTTAGTTTTGTCCATTCTTTTACTTTGGAATTTGCTAATGATGTAATCATGCTCTCAACCTCTTTCTAGCTTCTTTATAATTAGGATAATATTTATAGACATGTGCCCAAAAACGCTCACTATGATTGCCTTCATAAAAATGACATAATTCATGAATAATAACATAATCTAATAAATCTAAATCTTTTTTTAATAATTCACTATTTAAAGTAATTGTATTATTCCCACGATTATTAACTCCCCATCTAGTCTTCATACTTCTAATTTTTAAAGTAAATTTAGGTATATTATCAAAATAAGGAATAATTCTATTCAATTCACTAGAAAAAATTCTAATGCATTCATTTTTATAAAATTTATTTAACATAGCTTCATTCTTAGCATAGATAAAATCACTATCAAAACTTACCATTTTAAAACTATCATTATAAACAGGAATATATTTTTTACCTAAATACCAAAAATAATTTTCTTTTTCTTCTTCTAATTCTTTTCTATCTAACATTTTAACTAAATATTTATAATTTTTATCTAAAATTTGTTTAATTTGTTTTTCACTTATTAAACGATTAGCCGTCACTAAAATAGTATGACTATTTTTAAAACTCATATAAACATTTTTATTTGGTTTTCTAACAATTAAAACATCTAATATTTTACCTTCAACTTCATATTTCATAATATTTTCCCATCTATATTTATCATATCAAATAAGCCTAAAAAAAGAAATAGTAAAAAATTTTTTGCTATTTCATATTATCTTTTATTTTGCTTTTCTTCATCCATAAAACCATTTAAAGCCATTAAAATATATTCTTCTAAACTATATCTAAAACCATAATCTTGCCAAACGATTTTATATTTACTTTCAAAAGACTTCATTCTTAAACAAAACTCTAATAAATTAGCTTCACTATAATCTACGCCAATATGATCATTTGGTTCATATTTATTATATATTTTTTGTTCTTTATCAGCTTCTAACTTCTTTTTTAAAACTTTTAAATAAGATTTAGGATTTAATCTTGTATTTCTTCTTAAAAATTCTAATTTTTCATAATCATATTCCTTTAAATATTGTTTATTCATATACCCTCCTATTTTTGATAATCACAATTCATACAAACAACTTTATCTTTTTTTTCAACTAATAAGCTATTACATTCTGGACATATTTCCCCCGTTGGTTTATCCCAACTTGCAAAATCACATTTAGGATAATTACTACAACCGTAAAATATTTTACCTCTTTTAGTTTTTCTTTCAATAATGTCTCCTTCACATTTAGGACATTTACAAACTTTCACAATAACTTTTTCTTTCTTTTTAATATACTTACATTCAGGATAATTAGAACATGCTGTAAACTCTCCATATTTTCCTCTTCTAATAACTAACGGATTACCACATTCGGGACAAATTTCTCCAGTTTCTTTTGCTTCTTTTTTTTCCATTTTAGAAAAAGCTGTTTCAACTAATGGTTCAAAATCATTATAAAATTCTTTTAATACTTTTATATGATCTAATTTATCTTCAGCAATCAAATCTAATTCATTTTCCATATTAGCTGTATATTTAACATTAATAATATCTTTAAAAAATTCTTGTAATTTATCAGTTGTTTCAATACCAATTTCGGTTGGAAAAAATTTTTTATCTTCTAATTTTACATATTCTCTTTCTTTTAAGGTTGTTATTATTGGAGCATAAGTACTAGGTCTACCTATTCCTAAACTTTCCATTTCTTTTATTAAAGAGCTTTCAGTATATCTTGGTTCTGGTTTAGTAAAGTGTTGTTCTTTTTTAATTTCATTAGAAACTATTACATTACTTTGATAATTTTTTAAATCAGGTAAAATTGTATCTTTTTGATCTTCAAATTCGGCATAAACTTTTAAATAACCAGCAAAAGTTAAAACAGAACCAGTTGCTTTAAATAAATAATCATTATTATCTAAAAGAACCGTTGTATTATTTAATCTACTTGAAGCCATAATACTTGCTAAAGCTCTTTTATATATTAAGTTATATAATTTATATTCATCACTATCTAAATATTTTTTAACACTTTCTGGTGTTCTATTAATACTGGTTGGTCTAATGCCTTCATGTGCATCTTGAACATTTTCTTTTTTCTTACTTACTTTAATTGTGCCTACATATTCTTTACCAAAATTAGTTTCAATATATTTTTTAGTTTCACTAACAAATTCGGGACTTACTCGGTCAGAATCCGTACGCATATAAGTAATTAAACCAACACTTTCCCCACCAAGACTAACCCCTTCATATAGTTTTTGGGCAATTCTCATCGTTTTAGCAGGAGGAAAATTTAGTTTTGATGAAGCAAGTTGTTGCATTGTTGTTGTTTTAAAAACTGGTTTACTACTTCTTTTACTTTCTTTTTCTTCAACGCTTGCAATTTTAAAAGCATTATTTAATTTATTTAAAATATCATTTGCTTCTTCTTCACTTGTTATTTTAATTTTTTTATCTTGATATTTTTCTAAATCTGCTTCAAAATCATTAAAGATAGCTGTTATAGACCAATATTCTTCCGGAACAAAAGCCAAAATTTCTCTTTCTCTATCAACAATTAATTTTAAAGCAACACTTTGAACTCTTCCAGCTGACTTACCACCTGTTTTACTTTGCATTAATTTACTTAATCTAAAACCAATAATTCGATCTAAAATTCTTCTTGTTTCTTGACTTTTAACTAATTCATCATCTATTTTTCTTGGATTATCAATAGCATTTAAAACAACATTTTTCGTTATTTCATTAAATGTTACTCTAACATAATCATCTTCTTTAATATTCAATGCTTCTTTTAAATGCCAAGATATTGCTTCACCTTCACGATCTGGGTCAGTTGCTAAATAAACAATACTAGCATCTTTAACATCTTTTTTTAAATCACTAATTAATTTTTTCTTACCTTTAATCGGAATATAAGTAGCTTTAAAATCACCATCAACATCAACGCCTAAACCAAATTTACCTGATGTTGCTAAATCCATTATATGACCTTTACTAGATACAACTTTAAAATCTTTACCTAAAAAAGCCCCAATTGTTTTACTTTTATGTGGTGATTCCACAATCATTAATTTATTCATCATCTAATCCTTTCTTATATTTATTTAAACCTTCTTCTAAATAATTAAAATAATTTTCACTTATCGCTAAATTACTCATTCTAATCTTATTCATTACATCCTGATTAATTCTTTGCAACTCCTCTGTAGTATAAATCTTTTCACCTAGATAATCAATAGTTGAACTAGCTGAATTATAAATAGCTACATCATCTTGCCATGAACCATCTGCATAAATAACCCGATTAGATAAATTATCACTAAATAGATCTTCACCTAAATATAATCTTGGATCATAGTCTAAATTAAATAAATTAGCTACTGTAGGTGTTAAGTTAATATAAGAAGTATTAGTTTCAAAAATTTGTGGTTCAATTGAAGAATTATAAATTAAGAATGGTGTTTTTTCAATCTCAAAACCTTTAGAAACATCATATGGTAAAAAAGAATCTACTTCTTCATCTGATAAAGCATAAGGATAATGATCACCATATAAAATTATTACGGTATCATCTAAAATATCATTTTCTTCTAATTCATCTAATAAAACTCTTAAAGCATCATCTGTTACTTTAACTTTAGATAAATATTCTTTTACAGGTTCATCATAATCTTTATCATCAAATAGATCATAATATAAATCTCCTAAATCACTTTCACTATAAGGATGATGAGCACTTACAGTTGTAAACCAAACAAAGAATTTATCTTCATTTACAAAATAAGGAGTTATCTTTTTAACATATTCAGCATCATTTGGCCAATGAAGTTCTTCAAAGCCATAATCTTTAACATCAGTTATATCATAAAAATGACTACTATATAAATTTTTATGAATAGTTTTTCTAGCATAAAAATCTTCATTATAATCATGAAAACTTAAAGTTTTATAATCTTTATTATTAAATAAATTAAAAATTGATTCAAAATAAGTATTATCTTTATAAATATTACCAGTACAAATATTATTAATTGTATATAAAGAAGTCATTCCACTTTCTTCATTATTAATTGTTGAGCAAGAATTTCTAGGACTATAATTATTTTCCCAATACCATCCATGTTCCATTAATTTAGCAAAGTTAGGAAAATACTCAGCATTATCTATTACTTGATTTACTGATTCTAACATTAAAACAATTAAATTTTTATCTTCAAAATATCCAGTATAATCATTTTTAGAAGTTATAGAGCGATTCATAAAATAATTATTTAAGTTTTTATAAGTATTATTTGTAGTACTTTCTTGAAGCATTTTCCATGCTGTATCATCAAATTTTCTACCATTTTCATTCTCTATAATTTGATCACTATTAATATTTATATTTCCATCATCTTGATATGGAAATAATAAAACTTTAATATCAAGAATACCATACATATTAACCCCAAATTGATTAACAGCTATACTAGAATTAGTAGGATTATGAAAAGCTTCAATATTAGAAACTAATTGTAAAGGATTTTGCATAAAAGGTAAAATAAGGGTTAAATAATATAACAAAATTGCTATTAAAAAACTGATAATTATAATTAAACGATTTCTCATATCAAAAAAAGGTTTTGCTTCTTGTTTCTTACGCATTAAAATAATATAAATTATATATATAATTAATGGTAATAAGATTAAATAATATTCTAATTTTAAACTTTTAATAAAATCTAATATATAACTTGTAACGGCTCCAAATTGACTACTAGTACCTAAAGACATATAAAGCCCTATAAAATTTAATAATCCTGCCTGTGCTAAAGAATAAACAGATATTATACTTAATAAAATTAAATTAGCAATTCGACTTATTTTAATATTATGAAAAAAAGACGTTATAAAATTTAATAATAAACAAATAGTAAATGAGCTTAAAAAAATTCTAAAGCTTGACCAAGAAAAAACATTGTATTCTTCAACAACTCGAAAAATAATTTCAACTGCCCAAAAAAATAGAGTTGCAATAAATATTTCTAGCCAAAATTGTTTATTTATTTTTAACTTCACAACTACCACCTTTTATAATTAAATCACGAACTGGCTTATAAGTAAACCTATAATCTTTTGTAGGACCGTAAAGTTCTAAGAGTTCTAAATGTCTTTTAGTCGGGTATCCTTTGTGACGTTCAAACTCATATTCCGGATGTTCTAAAGCCATTTTTTTCATAATGTCATCACGCGTTACTTTGGCTAAAACACTGGCCGCAGCAATGCTTAATGATAAGGCATCACCATGAATTATGGACTTAACTGGGATATCATATCCGGGCATTGGCATGGCATCAGTTAAAACATAATCGGGCTTGACACTTAATTTACTGATGGCTTCTTTCATCGCAAGACGACTTGCTTCATAAATATTTACTTCATCAATTTTTTTAGCAGAGACAATACCAATTCCATAACTAATCGCATCTTCTTTAATTTTAGCAAAATAATATTCTCGTTTTTTTTCACTTAATTGTTTGGAATCAGTTAAACCAACTAACTCATAATCAACAGGTAAAATAACGGCTCCAGCGACAACTGGTCCAACTAGTGGACCTCGTCCTGCTTCATCACAACCACAAATTAACTTATAGCCTTCCTTATATAATTCTTTTTCATATTTTTTTAAATCAACTTCTGTTTTCATTTACAACACCTATCTATTATCAAATGTAATATTTTTAATAACTTCTCCTCTTATATCATGAATGATTTTCTTAGAAACAACATTAAAATCAACTTCACCATTTCTAATTGCTCCAATTTTTTTGCCAATAATTTCATAAACTTCTAACCAATCATCAATATTAATAATACCATATTTTTCTTTTAAAATTAAAGGATAATATTCATATAATTTTTTAATAATATGAACAGCAACATCATCAATCGGTAAAATTTCTTCCTTAATAGCTGTAAAAGTAGCTAAATTTAAAGCTTCTTCTTCTTGATTTAATTTAGGCCATAAAATACCTGGCGTATCAAGTAATAATAAATTATTTTTAGCTTTTAACCAAGTTAAACTTTTAGTTACCCCTGGAGCATTCTCTACTTTAGCAACCTTTTTACCGCAAAGTTTATTAATAAGCGTTGATTTACCAACATTTGGAATACCAATTACTAAAGCATGAACTTCTTCATTTTTTAAACCTTTATTTTTTCTCTTTTCATAAGCATCTTTCATTATTTCAAATGTTGCTTCATAAATTAAGTTAATATCATCACTATTATTTAAATCAACTAATAAAACCTTATAACCTAAATTTTCATAATACTTAATCCAACTATTAGTATATTTTAAATCACATAAATCTTTTTTAGTCATAATTAATATTTTAGGCTTATTACCGACTATATCATATAAATCCTTAATCTTAGAAGAAAAAGGAATTCTAGCATCAACTAATTCATAGACGACATCTATTAAAGCATATTTTTCTTTAATCATTCTTTTAGTTTTAGCCATATGACCAGGATACCAGTTGATTACACTTTTATTAACTCCATTATTGTTTTCATTCATTTTCTACATCTCCTTCTCTTGTCAATTCATACAATTCTTTCTCATCTTTTATTATTTTAATCAATTCTTCCTTCGATGGCAAATAGGTTAAATATTTTGATGCATAAGTTTGCCAATTTTTAAATCAATTATTACAAAACATTTTGCTAAACGATTATAAAAAATTAAACCTGGATAATAATATTCTGCACCTATTTTTATTCTTTGCTGACTAGCAACAAAAGAAAATCCTCTACCTAATTCAAGTAAAAATTCAGTCAAATGTGATAACAATGCTTTTTCTAAATCTGTCTCTAAATAATTTTTATTTTCTTTTAAACCCGCTAATTCAAAAATATATGGTGTCTTAAGTAATTCTTCTGGTTGTTTTTCTATCTTATTTTTTTTGTGATTCAGTGATTATTTTATTCTTATCTGGTGATATCAAATATCTATCATATAATTTAGTATTTATTTGTCTATTTAATTCTCTATAACCCCAATTAGATTTAATTGCTTCTTGTTCGTAAAAATCTCTTTCTTCTTTTCTATCTATTCTAATTAATTTTTGAAAATGTGTCCAAGACAATTCAGTCGGCACTGCTGACCATATTAAATAAATTTTTTTAATATTTATTTTTACTTATTATAATTGCATTTTTCTAAAAATTTTCTTAATTATAAGTTTTTTTTGGATTACGCAATCAATATTTTTAACTATTACTACTTTCTTTAAGATATTTATTATAAAATTCATCCATTGAAGATATATATTTTTGATCTTGAATTACTCGATATTTTTCATACTCTTTTTCAGCTTTATCTACTGCTTCTTTATGAGTTATTTTACCAGAATTTGTTAAAATTTTTTTATCTCTAAATTTTAATAATTTATCAGTTGTATTTATCCAATCATTCATAGTCATAACTTTATGTTCATATGCCATATCTTCAGCATAATCTAAAAATGCTATAGTTAAACGGTTTAATTTATTTAATTCATCTTCAGTTAAATAGTTTTTAGCTACCGTAACATCATATTTATATATTAATCCGTCTGGGCTATTTTTCCAATTAGTAAGCCCCATATGTTCTTTACTCGCATTAGCTCTTGTATAGATTAATTCAGCAGCGGTATAACCACTTATTGCATAATGTAGTTTATTTTGTACGATTTTAAAAAAGGTATATGCTTCTTCTGAATTTGGGTTATAGTCAGTTGATGTTGCAATAAATAAATCAGTAATTTTTTGATAAGACATTCTTTCACTGACTCGAATAGTTTTAATTCTTTCTAACAATTCATCAAAATATTTAGTACTAAATTTATTTCCATTTATAAATCTTTCATCATTTAAAGCAAAACCTTTTATCATATATTCTTTTAAAATTTTAGTCGCCCATATTCTAAATTCAGTTGCTTTTTTAGAATTAACTCGATAACCAACTGCAATTATAGCATCAAGATTATAAATTTTAACTTCATTTGTTTGTGTTTTTTCTTTAATTGCACCATGTTGCGTGGTATTTTCCATTTTGGAAACAACCATATTTTCCTTTAATTCTTCTTCTTCAAATATATTTTTTAAATGTTTGGAAATTGCTGGTACTCCTACATCAAAGACTTTAGCCATTCCTTTTTGAGTAAGCCATAAAGTTTCATCTTTATAAATTGCATCAACAACAACATTGCCATCTTTATTTTTATATATTAATAAATTATTTTGTTCTTCTAATTTTTCCATAATCTCATCTCCAATCATCAATTTTTTATCACAAAATTTACAGATTTATCCTTCAATATCATTTCTTTTAACAAAGTCAGTATAAATCCATTCTGGAGCATAGTCAAAAATATTAACAAGTTCTTCAATTAATTCTTTTTTAGACATTTTGTGTAAATGCTTTATAGCATTTTGGTATTGTCTTTTTTCATACTCTTCATATTCTAGTTGTAATTTTTCTTGCTCTTCTTCAAAACTTTTAGCACTATTTGGAACTGCACTAAAATAAGTTGCAACAATATGTTTACAAATAATTCGTTTTCCATTAGCTAGAGGACAATTGCATGTTGATTTTCTAGGATGTTCTAAATTAAGATAAACATTATAATCTTTATTTCCTAAAACAATACTTGTATATTCGTTATTATTTATTTTTTTTATATTTTTAATTTTTTGACTTTTATAATACTCTAATCCTCGCCAACATGACGAACCACTAGCAATTGAAATTATACTCATTTTAAATCATTACTCCTTCATTTTTATAATTCTAACTTTTTATTTTCTTCTATTTTTACTTATAAGGTATTTAAAAGTATTTGACATTTAATCACTACCTTTTTCATTTGATAATTTAATTTTTTCGACATTATTAAGAATATCCAATTGATATTTACATATATCACTTAATATTTCAAATCTTCTTCTTTTGATTTTCCTTCTTTAATTAGCTCAGCATTATGTGATTCTAAATTTGATAAAACAGTTAATTCATTAATGGATGCATAATCTCTTACATTTGAATTTTTTGCTAACTTTGGATTTAATTCTCTCCATTTTTTAGCAGTAGTATGAAATAATATTACATTAAGAATATCTGCTTCTTCAGCATATTTTAACCATTCTTTATTTTTATAAAAATCATTATCAGGTAAAATGTAATTTTTAATTGCATCTGTATGTATTAAATAATTATTCTTTGTAAGTATTCTTTTTACATCCCATTCTCTATTTTGATTTTCTAACTCTTTTAATCTTTCAAATTCTTTTATTAAATATAATTTAAATACTGGACTTATGGCTGATGCAAATTCAAATGCAATATCCTTATGTGCATATGTTCCACCATATTTACCCATTTTAGAATATATTCCAATAGCATTTGTTTTTTCACACCACTCTGTAACACTAGGTGTAAATGTCAATAAACCAACCTGTTTTCTAAAGTGTTCAGATTCGAACACTTTAAAATTGGGATTATAAATTTGTTCCCAAGTAGTTAAAAAATCTAATGTACTTCTATTACGCAACCAGTTTCTAATAACATCAGCAGCTCTTGAATTACTACTTTTTGCTTTTGCTATATCTGAAATACAAATATAATCTTTCTCATTGATATTGGTTACATTTATTTTAATATTTTGAACTTCTATTATTTTGTTAGACATATATACACCTACTTTCATTTTATATTTAATTTTTTTTTAATTACAGATTAATTGTATCATAAAAAAAGCAGATTTAAAACAAATCCACCTCAAAAAAATTACAATATCCTTCAATTTTAAAATATAATTAAATGTTTCTAAATTATTTTAAATCTTTTTCAAATATAATTGAAATAATGCCACACAATATACCACCAATAGGATATACCATCCAATTTATTTCCCACATGTTTAAAGTAAATCCCCATATAAGAAATATAATAGTTGTAATTAGCATAATTATGCCACATATTTTACCAACTTTATTTTTAATTTCTTTATATTCTAAAGTGTTTTCTTTATTATATTTTGGAATATCAAATTTTTCTTTCATATTACTTGCATAAACAATTATAGAAGTACCAATAGTAATAAAATACATTAAAATTGCAACGGGTAAAGGGCTTTCTTCACCACCAATTTTTAAACCAAGTAATAGCATCATGATCATAACCCCAATTAAGATAATAGATATTCCAATTGCTGTAAATTTGGTATATTTGGTTTTCCCAACTTCTAATTCATTTTCAGTATAAACATTATTTAAAATGGGATTTTTCTTTTTAAACTCCTCTATTTTAGAACCATTAATAATAAATAATGGAACCGCAAAAGCTACACCTAATAAAATAACACATATCCCAATTAAACTATATTGTTCTACATCTGGTGATAAACCAATAATAGTTAGAAATATTGAAACGCCAAGTAAGATTAATGTCACTGCTATAGCAACTTGCTTAGCAGACTTACTCATTATCAAATCATAATTATCCTTTTTATCTAAAGTTATTTTTCCTTTAACTAATTCATCCATACTACAATCAAAAATTTCACATATAGATATAATTTTTTCGGTTTCGGGATAACCTGATCCACTTTCCCATTTTGAAACTGCTTGTCTAGATACTTGTAATTTTTCTGCCAATTCATCTTGAGTCATATTACTCTTTTTCCTTAAATTTTGTAAATTTTCTGCAAAATTCATTTTCCTCGCCTCCATGAATAATTTTAAAGTAGCATTTAACTTTTTTCTACCAATTATTATTTGCAACTTAATTTTTTTAAGCAACTATAAGTTGCAAACCATTATTTTTTGTTTATTGTTGCATTATCGGCAATAAAATTTTTATAATGTTCATAATTTTTTTCAATTACTTCATTAACATTAAACCAATAATAATTGGTCATAGTATTATCGTATTCATCAAGCTTCGTTTTTTTTAACTTACCACCTAAAGCTAAAATAGTTTTATTAGAACCAATATTATCAATGCTACACTCTAATAATACATTTTCTTCGCCTAATTTTTGTTCTTCAAGTAAAGCTAAAAATAAGGCAATTTTAGCATATCCTTTTTGTCTTTCCATTGGTCTAATTCCATAACCTATATGAGATGCCCAAGTATTTAATAACTTTTTAGGAATGTTATATCTTACATTTATCATTCCAACTATTTTATTATCATTTTCCCTAACTACAAAAAAGGTTTTTGATTGACATCGATTTATTTTTTTTAAATATTCTAAATCATTCCTTTTTTCAAGTTCTAATAACCATTCTTCATAAGTTGCATTATTAAGACACATGCTCATACTACCTGTCCCGTTTAGTGAAGAATTATAGATAACATTTTCATCTAAATAATCTAATGCCTCTTTTTTTCTATTTATAGAGGGAACTTCTAAAAACAGTCTATCCACAATTTCCTCCTATTTTAAATAAAGACTAATTCTACTCCACTTTGCCAAATTTTCTAAATGGCCAGATAATAAATGATGTCGTTCCTTCAATATCACTTTTTTTAACAGGTCCAACATATCTACTATCTAAAGATACAATACGATTATCACCAAGTAAAAAATATTCATCTTCACCAAGTTTTACTTCATCAAAATCAAAAGTAGTTCCATATGCATAGGAATCTTCTATTTTTTTATCATTAATATAAATTATCCCATTTTCACATTTAATTTTTTCATTAGGTAGACCGTATACTCTTTTAATAATCGTATCATCTCTTTTATTATCAACAACAATATCAGCTACCACCATTGAGTATCTTTTAATCTCACCTAATTTATTTAAAATCATGATTTCTCCGCCATCTAAAGTATCAACCATTGATTCTCCACTAACTCTTACAGGCGTCACTAAAAATGAGCGTACTAAGACAACAACAATTAATATAATTATATATGGTAATAATTCTTTAAACCAATTTTTATTTTGTTCTTCCATTTTCATCACCAACTTTATCTAATTATAGCAAAAAAAAAGAGTCTCGAAAACTCTTTATCATCAAAATACTATTTTTTCTTTAGAGACTTTTTCATATCATCTAAAGCTAAGTTAGCATTATCCATAGCATTATCAACCATATCTTCTACTTTCTTTTTAGTAGAATCTTTAGATAACATATATGTTGCTAGGGCCATACCACCTGCCATGCCAAGACTCATTGAAATAAGCGTATTTTTCATTTTCTCACCTCTTAAGTCTAGTATGAATCAATTTCATTAAATTTATTCTCTATTTTATTTAATAAATCAGTCTTTCTTTTTTCAGCATAATCATTATTAACAGCTCTTAAAAAAGATGTTTCTTCACCAACAATTACTAAACTTTTTTTAGCTCTTGATACTCCCGTATAAATAAGTTTATTATAAAGCATCTTATAATAATTTTTACAAACCGGTAAAATAACATGGGAAAATTCACTACCTTGACTTTTATGAATAGTAATTGCATAAGCATGTTTAATAGAATTTAAATCTTCTTTTTCATAGATAACTTCATTACCATCAAAATCAATTAAGACACTATAAGTTCGTTTTTTATCAAGACTATACATAATTTTTTTTATATGACCAATATCACCATTATAAACATTACAATCAGGATTATTAACTAATTGTAAAACTTTATCATTTTCTCTATAGACAACATCAAAATAATTAATTTCTATTTTATCTTTACTAGGCGGATTAATAATGTTTTGTAACATTTGATTTAAATTATCAATGCCATTTTCACCCTTATACATTGGGGCTAAAACAATAATATCATCTTCATTAATTCCCTTTTTAATACTTTTTAAAATAATTTTTCTAATCATTTCTTTAATATTTTGACTCATACATTCTAAAAAATTATAATCATCTTTTTTATTTAAATATTCTTCACTTAAATTTTTTTCTTTAATTTCTTTAGCTAAATATGGAATATAAGAATTAGAACTTTGGCGATAAATAGTTGATAGTGAGGTAAAAGAAAATTTATTAGATAAAACTAAATCATTTAATATTAAACCTGGTCCAACACTTGGAAGTTGAAAGGTATCCCCTACTAAAACTAATTTAACGTCATCATCTATTCCACATAATAAAGAATAAAACAAATAGGTATCAACCATACTTACTTCATCAACAATAATTAATTTATGATGATTTTTATTATATTCATTAACTTGAAATTCATTAGTATCTTTATTCCATTTTAAATAACGATGTATTGTACTGGCTTTTAAATTAGTTGCTAAAGAAAGTTTTTTACTAGCTCTTCCAGTTGGGGCCAAAAGAGCAATATTAACACTTGTTTCAATAGGTGATAATTTATAGTATTCTATATAAAGTTTAGTAATCGCATTAACAATGGTAGTTTTACCTGTACCTGGTCCCCCAGAAATAATACTAACCGGATTATTTAAAGCATTATAAATAGCCCTCTTTTGTTCTTCATTATATACAACATCTAATTCTTCTTGTAATCGATTTATTTTATTTTCAAAATTTTTAAAACTTTTAGATGGATTACTTTCAATATCAAAAAGCATTCTAGCAATTTCTTGTTCCATCATATCTAATTTAGCTAAAAAATATTTTTCATCTTGTTTAACAATTAAATTTTTATTAATTAATTCTTTAGTAATAGTCTCAAACATTGCCTCATCTAAAAATATTTTATATTGTTGTTTTAAACAGTCTATTATTTCTTCTTGAAAGTAATAAATATCCCCATTTTTATTACTTAAATATTCCATTGCTTCTAGGGTACACGCTGATAATCTTACTTCATCATAAGGATCATGATTATTTTTAAAAATCCGATCTAATTTTTCAAAAGGAACAATTTCTTTAAAATAATATAAATTTTCATTAACATACATCATGGTTTTATCTTGATATTTTTTAACAATTTTAGTTGATTCATTAATACTAAAACCTAACTTTTTTAAATTAATTAAAATATCATCTACTAAAGAATAATCAATAATTGACTGATATATTTTTTCGGCTCTTATAGCAGACATATCAGGAACTAGCATTAAATTATTTTTATTTTCTTTAATTAATTCAATAGCTTTTTCTCCTAATGTTTCCACTATCTTTCTAGCAGTTTTAGCCCCACAACCTTTAATTAAATTAGATGATAAAAATTCTACTACAGCATCTTTTCCTTCCGGTTTTAACTTTTCATAAGAATCAAAAGTAAATTGATATCCATAACGTTCATTACGAATATATTTACCAGATAATTCATATGTATCATCACAATTAGGATCTAATAAAAGACCAGTTACCGTAATAACTTTATTAATTTTTTCTTGTAAGGCTTCATCATTCGTTTCTTTTATTTTAAAAGTTCCTACAAAAAAACCATTATCTGATTCAAATATAATTGTTCTAATATTTCCTTTAATAAAATTCATCATAAAACCATTATACCGCATTTTAATTATTATGAAAATTAAAAAAACTATCAAACATAGTTTTATTAATAAGAAAGAGATAAATAAAAGAAAGGTTCAAATCTAAGTTTTATAATGCCAAAAAAATTTAAAAAAATTATCTCTTTCTTAAGTTTGATATTCTACTACTTAAAAAGAAATAATTTTGTCGATTATTGACACATCAAAATAATAATGCACCACATCATTTAAATAATAAAAAGTCTAGGATTTAAAAGTACCTAGACAGCACCTCACTGTATACTAAATATGATTATCAATAGTAAATAATTCCTTTTCAAATAACTTTTCACTCATTTCTTTTGCACGTTTAGTTATTTTTTTATATGTATTAAAATCATCATAATTAGGCAACTTAATAATTGTATTAGATTTTTTTATATTATTACCTCTATACAATAAATTCAAATTCCCTAACTTATTTAAAATTAACTTTTCAAAAGTTTCATAATCTGCATTTATAATATTCTCAGGAAAATCATGCCCTTTTTTTAATATTAATTCATATTTATTATTTTTTATTAATTTTTTTTCGTATTTAACTTTTTTCTCACTTTCTTCAGGATTTAATGGTAATATATGGTCAATTTGATAAATATTTGAATTTTCTAAAATTATAAGAGCCTTATCATAATCTATATTATTTTTAGAAAAATCATACAAATCATAAAAAGATAATAACACTCTTGAAGCAGCTCTTTCTCCCTTTTTAGTATATCCTGTAAAGTTTTCTATTTTACTTTTAATAGCACTTCCATTTACTCCACGTTCTATCATACTAGTTTTAAACACTTCATTAATATCTTTTATTGATAATCTATTATCTTCAATGGTCTTAGTCATAATTATGTTAAAAGTATCAACAGCATCCTTACTATCACCATCATTTATAGTTTGAGTAGCAAACATATAACTAAAACTGTTTTTTAAAATTAATATCAAATCATTTTTAGTTAAATCTTCTTTATCATATTCATAAAATGCTCTTAATAATAAAGGACAAGGATGAAAATATTCATTTAAGCGAAAACTACACATATAGTATTTAAATTTATTATTATCAATAAAGTAATCATTTTTTAAATATTTATAATATTTAACTTTTTCGATTAAATCATCAAGAAATTTTACTAAAGCTTCAGATAAAGTAGTTTTTTTATAAATTGTTTTAAAATCAATTTTTTTAAAAGAACTAGAATTAACATTATTAGAATTATATTTAATAAAAGCTTTAATATAAATATTTAAATATTCTTGTAATTTATCTTCAGTTTTTATTATTAAATCTCCCCATTTTTCAAGATATTGTTGTTGGTCTTCACTAGTTAAATTTTGAAAAATAAAACATTTTATAATATCAATTTCTTCTAATATTTTCCCTTTACCATTAATTGACTCAAATATTTCAAAAACTTGACTTTTATGATTCTCAGTAACAATTAATGTTAAAAAAGTAATGTTTTTTAATACAAAATCAATATATGTTAATAATTTATTTTTTTTATCTTCTTCTTTTACTTTTTTATTATCTATTTTTAAATATTTATTTAGATAATCATCTATTAATAAAAAATTATTTTTTACTTTTTTCTCTATTTCATTTTCACAATTATAGTTTTTAACATAATCAATTAAATTTAAATCTTGAGATTCTTCTTTTGTTTCTTCTTCATTATTGTTTTTGATTAAGGTATTAAAAGCATAATCAAAAATATTTTTCATTATTTTCTTTTCAAGGCTTTTAAAATTAATAATTGGATAATCTCTATTTACTTCTCTTTGATTAATAATTTTTTTCCATAAAATAGACTTGATTTCTAGAACTGAATCATCATTTTCTAATTTATATTTAGAAGCCTTATAATATAAAATCAATAAAATAAGACTGAATGTTGCTATTCTTTGTTGTCCATCAATTATTTCATAACAATTTACATTACTACTATTTTGTAATGCTCGAGATAAATATATTGAACCAATGTATAATTGAGAATTATGGCGATTTTCAATATAATCTTCAATATCTGATAGTAATTCTTGTATTTGGCTTTTTTCCCAACAATATGGTCTTTGATAAATTGGAATAGTAAAATAATTTGAAAAAATTATTTCTAAACTTTCAACGTGTGGTTCTAATAAATTATTCATCTATATCACTCCTCGTATTAAATATATATCATATATATTAATTGCTTTCAATATAAAATTTTTTATTGGTATCATATAATAGAAAAAAGACTAAAAAGATAAATATAATCATTTTAGTCTCTATTTACTTTGATTATTAATTATTTATTTCTTTTTTCCTTTATTGCAGCAGCTGCAGCAGCAAGTCTTGCTATAGGTACTCTAAATGGTGAACAAGAAACATAATTTAAACCAATCTTATGGCAGAATTCAATACTAGATGGTTCACCACCATGTTCACCACATATTCCTAATTTAATATCACTTCTGGTACTTCTTCCTTTTTTGGTAGCCATTTCAACTAATTGTCCAACACCTTCTTGGTCTAATTTAGCAAATGGATCTGATTCATAAATTTTATTTTCATAATATGAATCTAAGAATTTACCAGCATCATCTCTTGAGAAACCAAAAGTCATTTGAGTTAAATCATTAGTTCCAAATGAGAAGAATTCTGCTTCTTCAGCAATTTTATCAGCAGTTAAAGCCGCTCTTGGAATTTCAATCATTGTTCCAATATGATAATTAATATCACTATTTAATTCTTTTTTAACTTCTTCTGCTGTTTCAACTACAATATTTTTAACGAATTTTAATTCTTTAACTTCGCCAACTAATGGAATCATGATTTCTGGAACAATATCATAACCTTTTTCATTTTTAATCTCGATTGCAGCTTCCATTAAAGCTCTTGTTTGCATCTTAGCAATTTCTGGATAAGTAACAGCAAGACGGCAACCACGATGTCCCATCATTGGATTAAATTCGTGTAGCTCAGCACATTTTTGTTTTAACTCTTCCACACTAACATTCATATCTTTAGCTAAAGCTTTAATATCTTCTTCTTCAGTTGGTAAGAATTCATGTAGAGGCGGGTCTAAATAACGAACTGTCATTGGTAGACCTTTTAATTCTTCATACATGGCTTTAAAGTCACCTTTTTGAAAAGGTATTAGTTCATTTAAAGCTTCTTCTCTAGCTTCTTTAGTATCAGATAAAATCATTTTTCTAATTTTAGGAATACGTTCTTCATCAAAGAACATGTGTTCTGTACGACATAGGCCAATACCTTCAGCACCTAAATTAACCGCATTTTTAGTATCTCTTGGATTATCAGCATTGGTTCTTACTTTTAAAGTTCTAAATTCATCTGCCCATTCCATAATTCTTCCAAAGTTACCGGTAACTGATGCTTCAACGGTTTTAATATCACCTTCATATATATTTCCGGTACTTCCATCTAAAGAAATATAATCGCCTTCCTTAAATGTTACACCACCTAAACTAAATTCTTTAGCTTCTTCATTGATTTTAATGTCACCACAGCCAGATACACAGCAAGTACCCATACCACGCGCAACAACAGCAGCATGAGAAGTCATTCCCCCACGAACTGTTAAAATACCTTCACTAGCAGCCATACCTTCAATATCTTCTGGTGTAGTTTCTAAACGTACTAGAATAACTCGACCATCTTTACTTTTTTCTTTAGCATCTTCCGCACTAAAGACAATGCGACCAGCAGCAGCTCCAGGACTAGCAGGAAGACCAGTTCCCACTACTTTACCATTTTTTAAAGCTTCTTTATCAAAAGTTGGATGTAATAATTGATCTAATGATTTAGCTTCAATTCTTAATACAGCTTCTTCTTTATCGATAACACCTTCATCAACTAAATCACAGGCAATATTAATTGCCGCTTCCGCAGTTCTTTTACCATTTCTCGTTTGTAAGAAATATAATTTACCTTCTTCAATTGTAAATTCCATATCTTGCATATCTTTATAATGGTCTTCTAATTTTTCAGCAATTTGCATAAATTCTTCATATACTTGTGGTAAATCTTCTTTTAATTTAGTTATAGGTTGAGGAGTACGAATACCAGCCACAACATCTTCACCTTGAGCATTAATTAAGTATTCACCGTAAATACCTTTTTCCCCAGTAGATGGGTTACGAGTAAATGCTACACCAGTACCTGAAGTGTTACCCATATTACCAAAAACCATGGTTTGAACATTAACAGCCGTTCCCCAATCACTTGGAATATCATTCATTCTACGGTAAACAATTGCTCTTGGATTATCCCATGAACGGAATACAGCTTTTACAGCTCCCATTAATTGTACTTTAGCGTCTTGTGGAAAATCTTCCCCATTCATAGCGTCTTTATAAACACTTTTAAAACGTTTTACTAATTCTTTTAAATCTTCAACATCAAGTTCTGTGTCGTAAGTAACACCTTTTGCTTCTTTAATTTCATCAATAATTTTTTCAAAATATGATTTAGGTACTTCCATAACAACATCAGAATACATTTGAATAAAACGACGATAAGAATCATAAGCAAATCTTGGATTATTTGTTTTTTTAGCAAAACCTTCTACAGCTTCATCATTTAAACCTAAATTTAAAATGGTATCCATCATTCCTGGCATACTAGCTCTTGCTCCAGAACGAACTGAAACTAATAATGGATCAGCATTATCACCAAATTTCTTACCTTGAATTTCTTCTAATTTACTTAAAGCCTCATATATTTGACTTTCAATTTCTTCACTAATATTTTGATTATTATTATAATAATCTGTACAAGCTTCGGTTGAAATTGTAAAACCTTGAGGTATAGGTAAACCTAAATTAGTCATTTCAGCTAAATTAGCTCCTTTACCTCCTAAAATATTTCTCATATCTTTATTGCCTTCTTTAAAAGCATATACATATTTCATTAAATATAAACTCCTTCCGTAATTAAAATTATAAAAAGAATTTAATACTTAATCAAGTAAAATTGTCAATACTAGTCATAATTTTACTAAAAAAAAGTTCATTTTACTGAACTTCACTTGTAATGTTATCAAAAATATAATTTCCTGTATCTTTTTCATATTTTAAATTAATAGTTAATTTTTTATCTTGATATTCAAGACTTTCATCTTCTTCATTATAATCTTTTAAAATAATTAACTTAAGATTATCATCTTTTAAAGTAGCACTATCTAAAGTAATATTAGGTATTAGACAACTTCCCCCAGCATTTATTCGGTAATAAGCATATCCTTTATTTTTACTATCATAATGATACATTCCCCCAAAAGTTTTAATATCTTCTTTTTGATATTTACTATCTTTACCAAAAATTTCTTGATATTTATTTAAAATAATATTTTCAGCTATTATAGATGTATTTTCAAATTTTAATTTTTCTAAATCATTAGTAAAATCTTCAACCATCATACTAGAACAGTAATAAGTATCATCAATAGTTAAGCTATTTAATTCATCACAAGAAATATTTTCATAGTATGAACTTGGTATTTCATTTAAAACTAGATGAAGTCTTGCTTCCGTTTCATCATTTAATAATTCTTCATCAACACATTCTTCTTGAAAATATTTATACATATTAAAATACTTTTCTACTAAACTATCATTTATATCCAAACTTTTTTCTTCTTGTTCTTCTTTAATTTCTTCTTTTGGCTCTTCTACTTTTTGATTAACATTTCCACTTAAATTAATAATTTTCTTATCAATCAAAATATAACCTACTAATCCTAAAACAACTATAACTAATAAACAATTAATAATCACACTTTTTTTCATTTTTCAACTTCCCTACCTTCAAATTAATTATAACATAGTTTTATTTATTTTCTAATCATTTTATCTAAATATTCTTTTCTTTTATATTCATTAGTCAAATGCGTGTAAACTTGCGTAGTACTTAATTGTTTATGGCCTAGTAATTCTTGAACACTTCTTATATCCGCCCCATTTTCAAGTAAATGAGTAGCAAAAGTATGTCTTAGAGTATGAGGTGACATATGATGAACAAAAGCAATTTTTTTAATTCTTTTAGCAACTATTTGTTCCACACTTTGTCTTTTCATTTGTTCACCCTTTTGATTAAGAAGCAAATAATCATTCTTTTCATTTTTTAAAAAAGTATCTCTAACTTTTAAATAATCTTCTAAAGCAGTTTTAGCATAACTACCAAAATAAGTAATTCGCATGACACTTCCTTTACCTAAAACTCTAATTTCCATATTTTTTAAATCAATATCTTTAAGTTTAATATTACATAATTCACTAACTCGCATCCCACTAGCATATAAGAGTTCAAAAATAAGTCTTTCTCTAATTAATACTGGGGTACTTAAGTCATCAAAAGTTAATAGTTCTAAAATTTCTTTATTATTTAAAAAATTAGGTAATTTCTTTTCTTTTTTCGGATTTTCAACTAATAAAAATAAATTAGTATTAATAATTTTTTTTTCATATAAATAATTGTAATAGCCTCTTAAAGAACTAAGAATTCTTGAAATGGAACTATTATGATAATTTTGTTCATCTAAACTTTTTAAAAAATCCCATATTAAATATTTATTTAAATTTAATTCATCAATTTTTCTTGCCAAACAAAAATTTTTAAACATTAAAATATCTCTTTGATAATTCTCAATTGTTAAATCACTATAATTTCTTTCTATTTTTAATCTTTCTAAATAATTATTTAAATATTTCATTATTACCACTCTTTAAATAATTGTATCAAATAAACTTCTAAATTTACAACAAAAGATGCTTAAAATGTATTATAATATTGTTGGAGTGTGAAAAAATGATTCGAGCAGTACAAATAATAATTACCAAAACAATTACTTTTATCTGTAAGTTATTTCATAAAAATGGTAGTGTTCTACCAGGGGCTTGGGCATATGTTTTAAATCCTCATGTCTTAGATACTATAAAATATCCTAAATACGTTATTGGCGTGACCGGTTCAAGTGGTAAAGGCACTACTACTAATTTGATTTATCATATTTTAAAAGAATCAGGTGTTGATGTTGTCTATAATTCATCTGGTAGTAATATTATTAATGGTATTATAACTTTAATATTAAATAATTGTAATTTAAAAGGTGAATTTAAACATGACGTTTTATTATTAGAATTAGATGAAAAACATCTACATTTAGCTTTTAAGGAAAGCAAACTTACTCATTTAGTTATTACCAATATCACGAGAGACCAACCAGCTAGAAATGGTTCTCCCGATTTAATTTATAATGAGATTATGAAAACGTTAAATGGCAAGACGACTTTAATTATCAATGCTAATGATCCAGGACTATTGAAAGCCACTCTTACCTATCCTGGTAAAGTTATTACTTATGGGATTAATAAAACCAAAGATTCTTATCAAAAATTAACTAATTATAATATTGATTATGCTTATTGTCCTAAATGTCATCATAAACTAATCTATGATTTTTATCACTATGGTCACTTAGGAAATTATCACTGTCCTAATTGTGATTTTAATAATTTAAATTTAGATTATATAGCTGATAAAGTTGATTTAAAAAAACAAGAAATGAAAATTAATAACCAACTTGTTCATTTAAATAAAGATATCTTATATACAGCTTTTGCAACTCTTGCTGCTTATAGTGTTTCAAGAGAAATCGGTTTAAAGGAAAAACAAATCTTAGATGCTTTAAATGTTCATCCCAATGACAGTAAAAGAGCTCATGAATATGTTTTAGATAACCGCAAAATAACGATGTTAGAAAGTAAAAATGAAAATTCTTTAAGTTATTTTCAATCTCTACAATATATTAAAAATGAAAGTGGTAAAAAATGTGTCTTACTTGGTTTTGAAAATGTTTCAAGACGTTATTCATATAATGATTTATCTTGGCTTTATGATGTTGATTTTGAACTATTAAATGACACCGATATCACTAATATTGTTTTAGTTGGAAGATTTAAATATGATGTAGCAACAAGATTAACATACGCTAATGTTGATGAAAAAAAATTTATCTTTGTTGATGATTTAAAAGATATGGTTAAAATTTTAAAGGAACAAACAACTGGTGATATTTATACAATGGTTTGTTTTGATATGACCGAAATACTTTTAAAAGAACTAAAGGAGGAAGCATGAAAACATTTAAAATTGCTCATCTATATTACGATTTAATGAATCTTTATGGTGAAAGTGGTAACATCTTAGCTTTAAAAAAACATTTAGAAAAACAAAACTTAAAAGTTACCATAACTAATTTAAGTATTAATGATGAAATTGATTTTAATAAATATGATTTTTATTATTTAGGAAGTGGCGTTGATGAAGCATATTACCTAGCTTTAAAACATTTAGAACAATATCAAAAAGAAATTAAAGAAGCAATTAATAATCATAAATTTTTCTTAGCAACTGGTAATTCTTTATGTTTATTTGGCGATTTAAATATTTTAGATTTTAAACCTGAAAAATGTGAATTTAGAATTGTTGGTGAACAAACCTTTACTTTTAAAAATTTAGAAAATACCATAATCGGATTTCAAAATCGTGATTATATTTTAAAATTTGTTAAAGAAGAACATTTATTTGAAGTAAAAAAAGGAACCGGTTATATTCCTAAAGCAATTGTTGAAGGTATTAAGAAAAATAATTTTTATGGAACTTTTTTATTAGGACCTCTTTTAATTAGAAATCCTTTATTTACAGAATATTTAGTAAAAGAAATAATGCAATCTAATGATCTTGAATATCATATTTATCATGATAAATGGGAAGAAAAAGCCTATAATGAATATCAAAAAAATTTTTAAAATCCTATAAAGGATTTTTTTATATTACATTTAATGTATTTATTTTATGTCAAAAGGACGACTTTATTTGTCAAGATAGAAATTTTATGATATTATTTATGTGGTGATATATATATGATAATTGTCTATCGAACTAGTGAAAAATTACGAAAGAAAATGATTGCTTATTATGCTGACAAAAAAAGAACTAAAACTCCCCCATATGCTATTTTTCAAGCTGAAGATGCTGATACCGTAGTTACTTTATATGAATCTGGAAAAGTAATGTTTCAAGGAATAAGTGCTGATATCGATGCAAAAATGTGGGCTGAAACAGAAAAAAAATTAACTGGAATTAAAATTAATGTCTCTGAAGGCAAGCAAAAGTTAGAAAGAACTAAAAAAACTAGAAGTGAAATGTATAAATTAGATGTTTATGGTTCTGATGAAGTTGGCGTTGGCGATTTTTTAGGACCTATTGTTGTAACTGCCACATATGTTTCTAAAGATAAAGCCGAATTTGTAGAAAAATTAGGAGTTAGAGATTCTAAAATTATAACAGATGAAAAAATAAAAGCAATTACCCCTACTCTAATGGAAGAAATACCATATGCAAGTTATACTTTAAGTTGTAAAGAATATAATGATTATCAAAAACGTGGTTATAATATGAATCGGATTAAAGCAATAATCCATAATAAAGTATTATATGAATTAACCCAAAAAGGTTATCATTATGATAAAATTGTTATTGATCAATTTGTCTATCCAGCTAAATATTTCGAACATGTAAAAGACGAGAAAAATATTGTTAGAAATATTACTTTTATGACTAAAGCCGAAAGTATTTGTTCAGCTGTCGCAGCAGCAAGTTGCATTAGTAGATATATTTTCTTACAAGAAATGGATAAGTTATCTAAAGAACTAGATATGACTGTTTTAAAAGGCGCTGGAAAAGATGTTGACATTCTTACTGCTAAAATTGTTAAAAAATATGGAAAAGATAAACTTCAAGAAATAGCTAAATGTAATTTTAGAAATATGGAAAAATATCAAGAATACTTAAAAGAAAGCTAAAAAAGCTTTCTTTTAATATTCAAATAAATTAACTAAAAAACTTTCAAAACCAAGCCATTTATCTTTAAGACCAGATTTTATTTCATAATCTAATTTAGTTAAAGATAATAAATTATCTTTTAAATCATCAAGATGATATTTAGCTTTATTTTTTACTATTTTTTGTAATTGCCAATCAGCTAATTTTAATTCTTGCATAATTTCTTTAGAATTATGTTTTTCTTCCAATAAATCAACCATTAACATTAAACGATATTCTCTTGCTAAAAGATTAATCAATTGTAAACTTTCAACTTTTAAACATTTTAAATCTTCTAATAAATCAAAAGATAATTTCATATCTTTTAAAATAACCGCATCAACAAATTTAAATTGATTATCTTTAACATTAACACTAATTAAATCTTTTAAAATATCCATGGTAATCATGGTATTTTCTTTAAGTAATAAAGAAAATTTATTTATTTCATTAACAATCAAATCATAATTATTTACACAAGCATTAACAATATATCTAACTCCATTATCTTCAATTAAATAATTTTTTTTCATAATCATTTTTTTAGTTTCATTAATTAATTCGTATCCAATAGGAGCTTTAAGCTCTTTATACTCAGCTAATTCTTGCCATTTTTTAAAGATACTTTTTCTTTTATCAACACCATCATAAGTAGTAAAAATCAAAGTCGTATTAGAATTTGGATTGCTTAAATAATTAATTAAGCTTTCACTATTTTTAGAATTTTCTTTTTCTTTACCAAATAAACTAACATTCTTAATTATTAAATATTTCATTTCATTAAACATTGAAACATATCCAGCTTCTTCTAAAATATCACTTAATGATACTTCACTATAATTATAAACAATTTTATTAGTTGAATCTTTAATTATTTTTTTTAATTCATCATCTAATAATGTTTTAGAATCACTAGTTATTAATATATTCATTTTGCATCACTTCTTTTATATTATATCAAGAATTCATTAAAGTAGATAGTAGTTAATTACTAGAAGATAAGACAAATGGATTATCTACAGTTCCATATTCTTGTTCAGGATGAGAATTAGTTGTTATTTTAACTGAGGATTTTAGATATAGAGTTGGCCAAACTTCATATGCTTTGTTGATGGAGGTGCCGTCGCTGACAAATCCAGAAGAATATATACGGTACGCAGAGTTGAAGTACGTAGAATCCGACAATAAAGTCCATATGTCATTGTTTGGTTTTAACCAATCATTTGTATTGCAATTATCTTCTTCATAACTAAATAAATTTTTTGTTAAACAATTATTTCTTCCTTTTCCTCCTACAGCATATCCAAAATCACTTGGATACATTAATCCTATTCCATTATGATTTTCTCCTAAATCTGTTTCAATACTCCATTCTGTTGCTCTATCATCATTATATACTGTTGTTCCACGCTCTTTCTCATAAAATTGTTTTGCTGTTATTTTATAACCGGTACCCCCTCCTATATTCCAGATTACTTCTCTATCTACCATATTTCTAGCCTTTTCATCTAAGCCTTTTGGTAAAGCTGTTCCTGAATTAAAATCACACGTATTTTCTGATGCTTGACTACCACTATTTCCTGTATAACATTCTCCTGTACTACTTTTATAATATATTCCATTTAACATATCTTTTAATTTACTTGTCGTCCAATTATTTGTATATCCTAATGGTTTATCCCAGGCATAGTTACCAAATGCTTTTTGTTCTTTTACTCCATCTGTTCTTACTATTTTTACTTTTTGCTCTACACTATCTCCTACTTTGACATTTACTAATCCGATTATTCTCCAGATTTCATTATTAAATAAGACATAGTTATTTGGATTTTCGCCAGCATATCTGTATTCTGTTTTATTCCATTCTTGTCCTAGCTCTTCTAAATCTTCATGAGGTACGGCATATAAGCCATCTCCAGTTTCTACAACAGGTACTTTTAATCCATTTAAATTAGCAGTTGGTTCTTCTTTATAACTAGTACTTAAAGTTATTTTGCCTTTCCAACTTGCATTCATATTGGCTGTTTCCATTGGAGTATCTGGATCCATATAAAGTAATAAATTAAAACTTTTGGTTTCTCCTTTTTGCAAAACAAAATTGTATAACTCGTATGCATGTAGCGAATTACTTATGACTTTATTTTCATCATTATACATACTTGCACTTAATTTCTTTATACTATTTAAATTAGTATGATAATCTGTTTCATAAAGTATCGCGTCTATATACTCGTCTTGTAATTGTTTTTCTGCTCCGGCATTTATACTTTCTAAATTAATTGTGGCAGTTGCTAGATCATCACAAGTATTTTCTATCGTAAAATGATATGGCGTTGCTTTACTTAAAAAGCTTTCCAACTCTTCTAGTTTCAATGGATAGGCTTTATCAATGGTTATATCATTTTCTCCCGTAAAATTAATATTTAAGCATGCCGTATTAACAACGTTTTCTCCTGTTTGTTGTCTTGTTAGAATCCAATAGGCATAAGTTATTCCTATTGCTACTAAACATAATCCTATTATTCCTATTAAAATCATTATAAAAGTTTTATTTTCTTTTTTATCTTCCATAGTATCCCTACTTTCTTATAATTTAAGTTTAGCAACTGCCTAAATAATTGTCAAATTAAAACAATATTTATTTGACAGTTGCTATTTGATACCCTTTATTATTAAATTTAACAATAATACTTCCATCTCTATCAGTTCGATATATTTTAGAATTTTCTAAATTTTTTAATACACTATCTTTAGGATGACCATATCGATTATTTTTTCCAACACTTATAATACTATATTTAGGTTTTATTTTATCTATAAAATACTTGCTACTACTTGTATCTGAACCATGATGTCCTACTTTTAAAAAAGTAATATTTTTTAAATTATATTTTTTCAATAAATCATTTTCTTTTTCAATTCCAGCATCACCCATAAAAAGAAATTGATAATTTAAATAACTAAAATAAATTACATTAGAATTATCATTTTCATTATTATATTTTTTAGTATTTAAAAATTGTAATTGTCCTTTATCAAATTTTAAATTTTTTATTCCTCTTTCATATTTAATTTTTCTTTTATCTAATTCTTTAATAATATTAGATTCTAAATCATTAAAATCATCATTATTAAAAATAACTTTTTCAATTTTAATTTTATTTAATAAATCAATAGTATTTCCAGCATGATCATAATCACCATGGGTGAGTATTAAATTATCGACTTTACTAATACCTAAACTATTTAAATAACTAACAATATTATTAACTGTATAATTAATACTTTTTTTCTTAGCCCAATCTTGATTTTCATAATTATAGGTTCCACCTGTATCAATTAAAGTAACATTGTTTAAATTATTACTAACTAAAAGACTACTATCTCCTTGCCCAACACTTAAATAAGTTATATTTAATTTAGTAGTTATAAATGGCAAAAAATGAATTAAGAAAACAAAGCAAATTAAAATTTTAAAATAATTTTTACTATGATAATAAAAAGCTTTATAAAATAGATAATAATAAATAATCCACAAAATAATATTTACTTTAGGTAATATTAAGATTCCCAATTTAATATTTTCGGCTATTTTATTTAAGAAAATAAACAATGTTGTAAATCCTTCAAATATAATATTAAAAATTGGCAAGATAAAAGTTAATAAAGCTAAAGGATATAATATAGTAGATACTAAAGGAATGGCTATTAAATTAAATAATATAGTTAAAAAATTTACTTTATAAAAATTACTTGCAGTAATAGGTAAAGTAATAAAGAAAATAAAAGTGCTAGTTTTTAACAAATCTTTAATTTTATTTTCTTTATCAAAATGATAAGTTAAAAGACCAAAAGATATTAAAAAAGAATAAATAAAACCTATATCATATAAATAAAAAGGATCTATAAATAACATTAAGCATATAACTAATATTAAAATTTGTATATTAGTTATTTTTAATTTATTAGTAAAAGTTTTAAAAGTATAAAATAAAACACTTCTTAATATTGATGGTGTAAAACCTACTAAAAAGGTATAAAACCATAAAAATATTAAAGTAATTTTTGGCTTTTTTAAATATTTATTTTTACTTAAAATTAAGATAAATAATGATATATGCATTCCGGATATAGCAAATAAATGACTAAGACCATTTTCTCTAAATAATTCATTATCTATATCATCTTTAACTCCTAATAATAAAGCTTTTAAATATTCATTATTATTAATATTATTTAATCTTTTATAACACCAATTTTTTAATTTAAAGAAGATATTTTGATTAGAATATCTTTTTAAATTATTAGCTTTAAATAGATAATAAATATGGTGATGTTCTAAATATTTTTGATAGGAAAAAACATTAGGTATGTCATTTCCTAAAGGAACTTCTAGTTTTCCTTTAAAAATAAGATAATCATTAAATCCTAATGTTTTTTCTAATTCTTTCTTTTCTTCTTCGGTTTTTAAATAATAATTAACAATAACCTTTTCTTTAGCTTTAATAGTTAATTTTAATAAATCGCCATTAAATTCATAGTCTAAAACACGACCTTCTAAAGACGTTTCACCTCCATTTAAAATACTTTCATGTTTAATAAAGAAAAGATTAAACAAACACCAAATAATAACTAGACTAATTAAAACTTTAAACAGTGATGTAGTCTTTAATTTTGGCATATACCGCATCGCCTATTCCAGAGATATTTTTAATATCTTCAATTGTTCTAAAGGCTCCGCAAGTACTACGATACTGAATGATACTTTCAGCTTTAGATGAACCAATACCATTTAAGGTTTCAAGTTCTTCTTTACTAGCCGTATTTAAATTTATTTTACCACTAGTCTTACTAGTCGTAGTTTTTTTACTGGTCTCACTACTACCACCAATAATAGAAGAATTTTCATTTAATTCATCGGTAATATTAGCATCACCCAACTTATCGCTTTGCTTCATTTCTTTTACTTCATCTTTCGTATAAACAATAATAACCATTTCATTAGCTAATTTTTTGCTTAAATTAAGATTAGAAGTATCAGCATTACTCATAAGTCCCCCAGAAGCTTTAATTAAGTCATTAACAACTGAACCAGTTTCTAATTCGTAAACACCAGGATTTCTAACGGCACCTTTGATATCCACCCTTAGTTTACTAGAATCTTCTTGTTCTTCATCTTCGTATTCACTCATATCTAAAGTTTCAACGGGACAATGAAAGGCTTCTTCGGCACTAGCATCTTTTAAATAAAGTATTCCCATCAATATACATGCGAGCGCTAAAAAACCGGTAATGAAAAGAAATTTCTTTTCAACAATAAAGTCTTTAAAATTTTCCATAGGTCCTCCTTTCTAAGAAGATACAATACTATCTTCTACTAATATATTCCCCCAAAAATATTGATTTCCTTTTTTTTCGCACAAAAAAAATACATTGGTCTGTCAACCAACATATTTTTCCGTGGACGAATAAAGTAAATACATATATTGACAGATATAAATACTACTCTCCTATCGAATCCCACATGCACGTACAACTTAACGGCCGATAAGACACCCTATTCAACGGCGAAATAGATGACTCAAAATCATAATAGAAACATCCGATCGGACGAAAATTCATCAACAATCTTAAGAAATAAATATACTTCAAAGAAATATAAATATCTCACAGGTGTTTCAAATCATTTCACCTACCATTAAGCATCTTAAATATATCATACTCATCTATGGCTGTCAATCATTTTTCAAAAATTTTTCAAAAAAAAATTTTAGTTTACATTTTACGTGTTAAATTAATTTGATATAAACTTTCAATTATTTTATTTTGTTCTTCTTCATTAGCATTTTGTAATTTTTTTATTAATCCTTTTTTAGTCATTAGAAGAGTTTTTTTATCATAAGTTGAAGTAACATTTGGATTTACAATTGCTAAATAAACTGGTAGATCTTGTAACATTTTATTTTGGCTCTCTAACTCTTTTTTTTGTTTTTGAAATTCATTCCATTTTATTTTAGCAAATAATTTATAAGCATTTGATATATGATAAAATTTATCATAAGGCCATATTTCAGTAAAAGCTTCATTGTAAATTTCTATAATACTTTGATAATCTTTAATGACCTCATACCAATCACTATTATAATAATAATCATATTTATCTTCATCAATATCAGTATATAATAAACTATATCTTAATTTATAGAATAATTTATATGTTTTATCTTTAATATAAATAGATTCCATAATCATTTTTTCATTTAGTGTATTTGATAAATAATTTCTAATTATTTTATAATATTCGCTTAAATCACTATAATTTTCTTCAGTTAAAACTTTACTATAATTATCTTTATTAATTAAGTTATTATAATTATAATTTATATCTTTAAGATTACTTATTATAAATCCGATATTATTGCTATATAAGTCTACATTACCATTTATTTTTTCTAAATTACGAATTTTAGTTTTATCTTGCCAATATTGTTTTTGAATATATTTAAAATATTTACTATATTTATTAACAAGATTTTTTTGATAATTTTTAATCTTACCAGTATTTTCTTTTTTTAAAGCTTTTAATTGTTTTAATATTTCTTCTAATTTTTTTAATTCTTCTTCAGTATACCATATATTCATAATTACCCTCCAAGCATTAAATATTTTATGATATTACTTATTATCAGTCAAGAGTAACTTTTGTCGAATTATTGCTATAGAATTTTAGACTAAAAAAGAAGACTTTTCATCTTCTTATTTTTATTCCATTGGTGAAGATACACTATCAAAACCATCACCCATTAAGTTTTCTTCTAACATTTCCGCAGCTTCATCATCCATAAATTGTTTTTGTAAAGTAAGTTCAATATCACTGTATTGTCTTGCTCCAGTACCAGCTGGAATTAACTTACCAATAATAACGTTTTCTTTTAAACCACGTAAGTAATCAACACTACCTTTAATAGCAGCATCTGTTAAGACTTTAGTAGTTTCTTGGAATGATGCAGCAGATAAGAATGAATCAGTTTGAAGACTACTCTTAGTTATACCAAGCATGATTGGACGTCCTTTAGCAGGAATACCACCATTTAATAAGACTGGTTTATTAGCTTCTGTAAATTCATGTAAGGAAATACTTAAGCCTTCAACTAAGTTTGTATCTCCTGGATCAACGATTCTTATTTTATTAATCATTCTCTTAACAATGATTTCGATATGTTTATCAGAAATATCAACACCTTGTAATTTATAAACCATTTGAATTTCTTTTAAGATATATTCTTGAGCTGTAAGTGGGTCAGTAACGGCAAGTAATTCTTTTGGAGAAATAACTCCTTCAGTTAATTTATCACCGGCTTGAACAGTATCCCCAACACTTACTCTTACTTTCATGTTGTAGTTTGTAACATGTTCTCTTGCTTCAACGTCATTTTCTACAACAATACGGTGTTTTCCATTATCTTCTTTGATACTTGCAACTTTACCAGCAATTTCGGAAATAGTTGCTTTACCTTTTGGATTACGAGCTTCAAATAATTCTTCAACTCTAGGTAAACCTTGCGTAATATCTTCGCCTGATGCAACACCACCTGAGTGGAAAGTACGCATGGTAAGTTGGGTACCAGGTTCACCAATTGATTGAGCAGCCATAATACCAACAGCTTCACCAGTTTCAACAATATTACCAGTAGCAAGATTTCGACCATAACATTTTTGACATACACCATTAGGTGTTTTACAAGTTAAGGCACTTCTTATTTCAACTTGAGTTATACCAGCATCAGTAATTTTCTTAACAATATTTTCCGTAATCATTTCATTTTTATCAATAATTACTTCTTTAGTTTCAGGATTAACTACCTTTTTAGCAGTATATCTACCTAAAATACGTTCAGCAAGTGGTTCTATTACACTACCATCTTTATCATTAATTAAATCTTTAACAACAACACCTTGGATACTTCCACAATCGCTTTCTTTAACAATGATGTCTTGAACAACTTCAACTAAACGACGAGTTAAATATCCAGAGTCAGCCGTACGTAAAGCGGTATCAGCAGAACCTTTTCTTGAACCATGACTTGATAAGAAGAATTCAGATACGCTTAACCCTTCAGAGAAGTTAGATAATACTGGAATTTCAATCGTAGAACCATCTGGTTTAGCCATTAAACCACGCATACCAGCTAATTGGGTAAAGTTAGAAATTGAACCACGAGCTCCTGAATTCATCATCATAAATAATGGATTATCAAAGTCACCATCAGCAACTTGTTGTAATTCTTCTTTAATAGCATCATTAGCTTTATTCCAAATTTCAATAACTTTATTGTAACGTTCTTCTTCGGTAATTAAACCTCTTGAGAATTGTTTATTAACTTTATCTACTAAAGCTTTAGAATCAGCTACAACTTGAGCTTTTGTCTTAGAAGGTACAATATCGGCAGCAGAAACCGTAATACCAGCAATAGTTGAATACTTAAATCCTAAATCCTTTAACTTATCAAGGAAAATAGAAGTTTCAGTCGTTTTATATCTTTTAAATACTTGAGCAATTATCTTACTTAAAGTACTTTTAACAAATGGTGTACTTAAAGGTAGAGCTTTAACTCTTTCAGGAATATTTGAACCTCTTTCAATAAAATATTTACTTGGTGTAATACCTTCAATATTTTCTTTAGTAGGTTCATTAATATATGGATAACTATCCGGTAAAATTTCATTAAAGATAATCTTACCACAAGTTGTAATTAAATATTTATCCATTTGTTCTTCGGTAAAGATTTTATGTTTAAATGAAGATACAGGTACAACAATTCTTGTATGTAAAGTTATTTCTTTACGATTGTAAGCCATTAAAACTTCATTAGAATCTTTATATACTTTACCTTCATGTTCTTCATCTGCTTTTTCTTGAGTTAAATAACAGTTACCTAACACCATATCTTGACTTGGCGTAACAATTGGTTTTCCATCTTTAGGATTTAAAATGTTTTGAGCACCAAGCATTAAGATTCTAGCTTCAGCTTTTGCTTCTTCAGATAAAGGAACATGAACAGCCATTTGATCACCATCGAAGTCTGCATTAAATCCGGTACAAACAAGTGGATGTAAACGAATAGCTTTTCCCCCAACTAATTTAGGCTCAAATGCTTGAATTCCTAGACGGTGTAGAGTTGGAGCACGGTTTAACATTACTGGATGTTCAGTAATAACATCTTCAACAACATCCCATACACAATCATCTTTAGCATCAATTAACTTTTTAGCACCCTTAATGTTATGAGCAAGTCCACGTTCAACTAAACCATGAATAACATGAGGTTTAAATAACTCTAAAGCCATATCTTTTGGAATACCACATTGATACATCTTTAAGTTAGGTCCAACAACAATAAC
>CANQSO010000003.1 GCA_947626535.1 uncultured Bacilli bacterium
TATATAAACAGCCTACTAACATTAAGCCTATTAGTATTAGTGATATCTTATATCTTACTTTCATATTACCAATTCCTTATTTTTAAACTATCTAAAGTATACAATAGTTTTTAGGGATTAGCAAGTTTGTAACAGTTAAAAAATCTAACATTGACATTAATTTTTTACTTTAATTGATTTAAATAATTTATGCCATAATTTTTCTGAAGAATAATTTAAAATTCCTACTTTATAAATCCTTAAACCATATTTAAAAATCACAAACATAAATATTCCCGATATAGCTGTTGCAATTCCCAGTTCTAATAAAGATACTTGTCCTAAAATAAATAATGTTGGCGAGATTAAAAATGATAACATTGGTATAAAAGAAATAACTTTAATAAATAATGAACCTTCAAAAGTTGTAGCCATCATTGCTAAATAATAACCTAAGACTAAAATAATCATTAAAGGCATTTGCAATTGTTGAAAATCTTCAGTACTAGTTGTCATTGAAGCTAAAACTCCCGAAATAATAGCATATGATATAAAAGAAAAGATAAATAAAATAATAATAATTGGTAGCCCTTTTACTAATAAACTTGTTATTCCTAATTCATTAACAACTGAAATAATTTCTCCAAGTTCCCCACTACTAAGGCTTAAAGAAATACTTCCACCTATAATTACTCTTACTAACATAGCCAATAAAGCATACAAAATAAATAAACATCCTTGAATAGTTACAAATAAAGTTGAAGCAATAATCTTAGCTAAAAAATGAACTTTGGGCGAAACATTTGAAATGATTATTTCCATACTTTTAGTTGCTTTTTCATCATTTACTTCAGCCCCAATCATTTGAACAAGTAAAGTAATTAATAAAAAGCATGGTAAGATAAAAATCATCATTACCCCAACCGAAATAAATTCTTTATTCTCAGCATCATTTTTTTCTGGATTTAAAGTTTTTATTTCAACATTTACAGGACTAGTTAAAGCCACAATTTCTTCTTCACTTAAATTATTCTCTTCAATAACAATTTTTGTTTTTAAACTATTTAATGAAGTATTAATTAGTTGTTTAGTGATTGTTCCAATTTCATCATAGCTAATTATTTTACCATCTAAATAATTATCATTTTCTTTATCAATAACTAAAACAATTTTATCCAGTTCATTTTCTAAAGTAGAAGTTTCTTCATCTTCACTTTTAAAAGATTTTTCTAATTTATAATCTTTCATATCTAAATTTAAAGCCATCTTATTAAATTCACTAACAAAATCATCATAAACATTTAATTTATCAACAACATAAATAGTTGTTAAATTATCAAAATCTCCTCCAAAAAAAGTAATAATTTTATCAATATTAAAAATGCCAATTAATAATATTGCAATAATAATATTAGCAATTTTAAACCATTTAGTTCCTATCTTTTTCATTAAACTTTGTTTAATTAAAAATTTAAACTTATTCTTCATAGTATGCACCTACTTTACTTAAAAATATTTCATTTAATGAAGGATCTTCTACCATAAATTTAATAATATTTTCTCCCTTTTTAACAACATCAAAAACATCATTAATATATTTTTCATCTTCTATTTTAACTATAATTTCATTAGCATTATCTACTACTTCTATAACCCCTTTAATACTTTTTAATTTTTCTTCATTAACATCTCCAATAATATGAATATTTTTCTTCCGATAATCTTTTTTTATTTGTTTTAAACTTCCCTGTAAAACACTTTTACCTTTAACTAATACCACTAAATTATCACAAAACATTTCAACATGTTCCATTCTATGAGAAGAAAAAATAATAATTCTTTTTTTATCTTTAAATTCTTTCATTACTTTTACAAATTCTTCAACATTTATTGGATCTAAACCCGTAAATGGTTCATCTAATATTAACATTTTAGGATCATTTATAATGGCACTTATAAATTGCACTTTTTGTTGATTTCCTTTACTTAATTCTTTGATTTTTCGATTTTTATATTCACTAATATGAAAACGGTTTAAATAGTAATCTAATTTTTCTAAGATATCTTTTTCTTTCATACCTTTTAAAGTTCCATACATTATCATTTGTTCTTTAACTGTTAATTTAGTAAGTAGACTTCGCTCTTCAGTTAAAAAACCAATTTGATCAGTAAGATCATAATTAATCGGTTTATCATCTAAAGTTATTGTTCCACCAGTTTGTTCAAGTAAACCAATAATCATTCTAAATGTTGTTGTTTTTCCTGCTCCATTTACACCCAATAAACCAAATATTTCGCCTTCCTTAACAGTTAATGATAAATTATCAACAGCTAAATTATTACCATAATATTTTGTAACATTTTCTAATTTTAACATAATCGCCTCTTATAAAAAAATTAATGATTAAAAACTCATTAATTCACTTTCTTTTTCTTTTAAGTGTTCATCAACTATTTTATTATATTTATTAATTAATTCTTGAACGTCTTCTAATTCTAATTTTTCTTCATCTTCTGGTAATTCCAATTTTTTAATTTCATTATTCGCGTCTTGTCTAATATTTCTTAAAGCAACTTTAGCTTCTTCACAAACATTTTTAGCTTCTTTAACATAATCTTTTCTTTTATCTTCAGTTAGTTCTGGAACAGTTAAAATAATAATCTCCCCATTATTAATTGGTGTAATCCCAATATTAGCTTCATTAATAGCTCTTTCAATTTCTTTTAAGGTACTTCTATCAAAAGGTTTAACCATTAATTGTCTTGCTTCTGGAACCGTAATATTTGCTAAACTTTGAATTGGCGTTGGAACATCATAATACATAACATTAATCCCATTTAACATACTAGGATTTGCTCTTCCTGCTCTGATATTTAATAATTTGTTTTCTAATGAAACTATCGCTTTTTGCATTTTTTCTTCTGTGTTCATAATAACCTTCTTTCTAATTTAATTGTAACACATTTTATTTAATTATTGAAAAAATATTCTAATTCTTCATCTTTAGATATTCCTAAAATAGTTTTAGTAATCATTCCCTTTTCTACTTTAATTATATATGGAGTCAAATCAAGATTTTCTTTCACTTTATCATTTAAATTACCTAACTCTTTAACTAAATCACGATTCTCATTATAAGTATCTCGATCAACAAAATAAATTGGTAATTTACTATTTTTCATTACATCTTCTTTACTCATTAATTTATCACAAGACATACAATTACTTCTTGTAAAAATAACATTAAAACTATCAAAAGAATTTATCTTATTCATTATTTCATCTAAAGTTATTTTACTTACATAAACATTATCATAAGTTAGTTCTTGTTTTTCTTCTCCACCAAAAGTTGTATTATTAGCATTTGGATCTTCTGGAATAAAATGAAGCATAATTTGATCGCCAAAAAAAACTAAAACTATAACTATAACTACTATAACGCAATAAATCTTTTCTTCTTTTTTCATGATAAATTTCCTTTATAGACTCTTATCGCATTTTTTAATTCTTCACTCTTTAAATTTCTTTTTTCCTTAGTCCAATAATCTTTTATGGTACTTTCCCCATTCATAACCGCAGTTTCATTATCAAAATACAAAACTTGACCATCTTTAACAATTAAAAAGGTTGGTGAATAAAGATTTTTAGTATCATCATCTAAAATAGTTGTATAACTTGCTAAATAATTAACAATATTTTCATAATAATAATTATCATTTTTACGATCATTATAAAAATTATAAAAATATATTTCATTAACATTTTCTTTTATTGCTACGTCATTTAATAAATCAGCATAATAACTAGTCCATGTATTTTCAGGAAATCCCATAAAAATTAAAGCTGAACCAGTATTTAAAGTTTCTAATATTTCACTATTTTTTTTATATTTAAATACATTATTTTGAGGTACTCCAAACTCTAAAGTAAATTTTTCACTATCAGTCATTTTACTTTCACTCGCATAACTTTTAGTTCCTAAATAAACAAAAGCGCCAATTAAAACAACAAAACTAATTAAATAAAATCCTTTTTGCCATCCATTCATTTTAGGCTTATTCGACTTCATATAAAAACCTCTTTCTAAAATTATTATAACAAAATTTTCTTATTTTTGTATACTACTTTCACCGGTTAAATAATTTATATTAACACCATCTTCAACATTAAAGATAAAAACATTAAATTCTAGATTATCATCTTCAATTGATTTAGCTTCGATTTCTACTCCTGTAGCTAGTAAATTAACCCCTTCAAAGATTGGTGTTACTCGATATAAAACATGATTTTTACTTTTTTTAACATAATCAGCAACTTTATTTTCAAACTCTAACATGACTTTAGCATTCATATTTCTTGTACAAGTTATTAAGTTGTTGGGATTAGCATTTTCACCAGTTAATTGAAATCCTATTAAATGACAACGATTATATAAATATTTACCATCAACAAAATCATATTTAACGGTATGCCAACCACTTGGTTTAATCATCCCAATACTTTCTCGTTCTTCATCAGGCATGGTATCAAGGCCAACTCTTGCAACAGCTACACCACATCTACCTAAAGAATCTAATTCGCTATAAGATTCAAAAGCCTTAGAAGTATCATATTCATCAGTAAAATAAGGTTTATTATTATTGATAATTACGTAAGGTTCGCCATCATAAGGAGGTATTTCACTAATTTGATAACTTCTAGCTTCCGTTTTAACAGTTATCTCATTTAAAAATGCAATTACATAATCTTTACTAGTATAAATTAATAAACCAATTATTAAAACTAAAACAATATTAATAATATTAACTTTATTTTTACTTCTTCTCTTTGCCAAATTATTCACCTTCTTATTTAAATATTATCAAGTGAATCCATTAATAAAAAATCTTTAAACTTTAAATGTGTTACTGTACTTGTAGAATAATCTATATCATCATTTGTAATTAAAATCTTTTTCTTATCATTTGGTATTTTAGCAAAAGCACTAAATTCTCTTTCATATGATTTTTCGTTCTCAACGCTATAAGCAGCTTGAATGTAATATTCTTTACCATCCTTCATAGCAATAAAATCAATTTCTTTATTACTTTCATCATTATTTACAACTTTTAGCTCATATCCCATATATATTAATTCATTATATATAATATTTTCTAAATTATGAGTTAAATCATATCTGTTATCTAAACATCTAATTGAATTAAATGATACATCTTCATCATAAATTTTAAAATAATATGCTAATTCACTTCTAGTTTTAGAAGAATATGGTTTTATACTATTAATAACATAAGCTTTTTCTAAATATCCTAAATATTTTATAATTGTATTTATAGATCCTTTTATATGTTCATTTTTTAAATATCCTTCAACACTTCTTGAAGAAAAAATTCTTGAATTAGACACTAAAATATAATTAGTTATTCTTCTAAAAAGTTGTTCATTTTTAATACTAAAACGATTAATTAAATCTTTAACAACAATTGATTCATTTAAATCTTTTAAATAAGTAATCATATCATCTTCATTAAATTCAAAACGCTTAGGAAAACCACCCCAAATAAGATAATCAGAAACACTACATTCTTTATTTAATTCCTTGGTATATAAAAGAATTTCTTTATAAACAAAAGGTTTTATTCTAAAAGATACATATCTACCACTAAAAGCATCAGTATATTCTTTAGAAAGAATTTTAGAGTTTGAACCGGTTATAAATACGGAATTATCATGTAATCTTAAAGATTTAACTGCTCTTTGCCAATCAGTAACTTCATGAATTTCATCTAAAAAAACATAACATTTTCCTGGTTTACGATTATTTTCGACATACAAAGTTAACTTTTCACTATTATAAATATTAGTTATAACACTTTCATCTTCAAAATTTAAATAAATAATATTATCCGTTTTTTCTTTAATTTCTTCCATAATCTGATTTAAAATAATTGATTTACCACATCTACGGACACCAGTTATGATTTTAATTAAATCAGAATCATAAAATCCTCTAATCATTTTTAAATAATGTTCACGATTTATCATATTTATCACCATTTTAATTATACTGAACAATTTTTCAAAAGTCAAATTATTGTTCACTCAAGTGAACAATTTTACAAATTTTAAAAAATTGTTCATTTCACTGAACAATTTTATTTATGGCTTTTCTTTTTCTTAACTAATACAAATACTAAAATTAATAATATAATTAAAACTCCATACCAATAATTAATTAAAAATGCTATTAAGGAAAATGTTAATTTTTCATTTAAAATAATATCTATATTATCAATAATTTCATCATTTAAAATTACTTTAACTGTTCCTAATTTAGTTCCAACTTTAGTAAAATAATTTATTTTATCTACTCCTTCATATTGATAGATTAAATTTTTTTTATCAAAATCTTTTGATAAATATTTATTTAAAGTTTTATTGGCATTAAAGACTACTTCTTTTTCTTTAGAATTAACAGTTTTTAAAGATAAAATAAGGTCATTTTCACTAATTACTTCATAGGTATCATAATGACTAATAAAGTAATCATAAATCGTTTTAGCATCTTTAATATGTCCACCATCATCTTCAGCACCGGTTGTAACTAATAAATAATTAGTATTACCTCCTACAGCAAATGTTGCAAGGCAAAGTCCTGCTTCATCTGTTGTTCCAGTCTTCCCACCAATTAAGTAATCCATTTCTAAATTATAACTATTTTTATAAGCCATAACTGTACTAAAAAATGATTTAGAATTATCACTAGTTGTATATGTAGGATTAGAGAAAATTTCTTTTAAAGTAGGATTTTGTAAAGCATATTTAAACATCGTTGCAACATCTTTTACGGTAGAATAATGTGCTTCATCATGTAAACCAGTCTCATTAACAAAATGAGTATTTAATAAACCTAACTCTAAAGCTTTTTCATTCATTTTTTTTACAAATTCTTCTCTATTACCCGCCACAATTCTTGTTAGTGCTTGGGCAGCATCAGCACCTGATGGCAGTAATAAACCATATAATAAATCTCTTATTGTAACTTCTTCGCCAACATAAAAACCCGCAACTGATGCATCAGCTTCAATTAAACCAGCAAAGTCTTCATAAGTTAAAGTAACCTTTTCATCTAAATCATTAATATTTTCCACAGCAATAATTGCTGTCATAATCTTAGTTAAAGAAGCAATAAAAGTTTGTTTTTCACTATCTTTTTCATAAAGAATTGTATCTTCATCTAAATTATATAAAATAGCATTTTTAGAATTAAGATCAAAATCTATTGCTTTGACATTGCCTAAAAAACCTAAAAAAGCCAATAAAAAAATAATTATTTTTTTCATTTACATCAAGCCTTTCACAAATATTATTATTTTAGGTAAAAAAATAATTAAACCAATTAAAGCTGAGAAAAATGCTGTAACTAAAACAGCTCCTGCTGAAATATCTTTAGCTAATTTAGCTAATTCATTAAACTTTGGAGATGCTAAATCAACACATTTTTCCATAGCTGTATTAAATAATTCACTACTAATAACACTCATAAAACAAATTAAAATAATTAACCATTCAAAAGTATTAATATTTAGAATAATAGCCATTAAAATAACTAATTCCATAATAATAAAATGGACTTTCATATTCTGTTCACTTTTTAAAGCACTTTTAATTCCCCTTATCGCATATTTAAAACTATTAATTAATTTATTAAACGATATCATAATTAAATACTTTCTAAAGCTAAGAGGATCATATCATCTAATGATTGTTCACGATCTTTAATAGACATAAATTTTTCACTAAATTTACTATCAACAACCGTTAGAATAACTGATGCTTCTTTTGAAAAACTACTTGCAATATGAAAAAGCGCAAAACTTTCCATTTCTTCACCAATAATATCAAGATCTTCTGGTACTCTTTTTAAAACATGTTCATTATCAGAATAAAAACCAAATTGTTCAGTACACATTACACATCCTTCATGAATAGTTAAACCTTTCATTTTAGCATTTTCTAAAATTATTTTATTTAATTTTTTAGAAGGATAAGCTATATGGGTAGGATCTCCATTATAAGAATATGCAAAATTTCCTTCCGTATAACTAGCATTTGCTAATATTAAATCAGGTACATTTAAGTATTCTTTTAAACCACCACAGGTTCCAATCCGAATAATTCTTTCCACCCCAAAAAAGTAAAATAACTCAAAGGCATAGATACTCATTGATGGCATTCCCATTCCAGAACCCATAACTGTAATGCGTTTATCACGGTACATTCCCGTATAAACAAACATATTTCTTGCATCACTTACTAACTTATAATCAGTTAAATATTTTTCAGCTATATATTTAGCTCTTAAAGGATCTCCTGGCATAATAACAATTGGAGCTATATCACTTTTATCACAAGCAATATGAGCCGGTTTGATATGATCCATTACTTTTGGTGCTTTCACCCTAATCAACTCTTTTCTATTCTAAAAATACTATAACAAAAAATAAGAAATTTATAAATTAAATTTCTTATTCACATCGTAAAGTAATGTCTACTTTTTTAAAATATCAATATATACTTCTTCACCATTTAAATCATAACTATCAGTTAAATCTTCTTTTTTAATTAAATCTACTGCTAAAGTTTCTTTTTTAATATAATCATTAAACATTTCTAAAGATTTAATAAATTTATCAGGACCATTATAATAAATAATAATTCGATCAACAACATTTAAATCTTTTAATTTTCTTAAGTTTTGAACTTTACTAACAAATTCTCTTGCTAAACCTTCTAAAATTAATTCTTCACTTAATTCCGTATTTAAAATAACAAAATTATTATTTTCCATACCAACATTAAAACCATCTTTAGCATCAACTCTAATATCAACCATTTCTTTATTAACCTTTAATTCTTCACCATCTAAATTTAAAGTAATTTCTTGATTATTTTGTAATAATTCAATTTCTTCGTTACTTAAATTTAATAAAGCTTCACTAAACAGTTTAATTTTAGGCCCTAAAATTTTACCTACAACTTTAAAATTAGGTTTTACTAAGAAGTTCATATATTCGCTTAAATTATCAATAAAACTTACTTCTTTAACATTTAATTCTTCTTTAATTAAAGAAACTAAATCATTAATTATTTTTTTATTTTTACCATCAATTAAAACTTCTTTTAATGGTTGTCTTACTTTAATTTTAGCTTCTTCTCTAACATATCTGCCAATGCTAATTAAATCACGAACTAAATCCATTTTGGCTTCAACATCTTCTAAAATTAAAGATTCATCAGCAACTGGAAAATCTTCTAAATGAACAGATTCTTTACCAGTTAATTTTTGATATATTTCTTCGGTTGTAAATGGTATTATTGGGGCACATAACTTACATAGACCACATAATACTTCATAAGTTGTCATATAAACACTTTTCTTAGAATTATCTAATTCACTTTTCCAAAAACGATTCCTATTACGTCTAATATACCAATTAGATAAATGCTCAGATACAAAATTAGTAATTAATTTAACAACTTGATTTAAGTCATATAGTTCATAATATTTAGTACATTCTAAGACTAAACGATTATATTTAGAGATTAACCATTTATCAATTTCTTCACGATCATTTATTTTAACATAACAATCATCTATATCAATATGATCAGCATTAGCATACATTTGAAAGAAAGAATAAGTATTTTTAAACGGATTAAAGAATTTAGAATGAACTTCTTTTACTCCTCCTTCATCATATTTTAAAGGAGTCCAGACTGGTGATGCATAAAACATATACCATCTTACATTATCAGCACCATACTCCGTTAAAGCCACAGTTGGGTCAATAACATTTCCCGTAGATTTACTCATTTTTTTACCATTAGCATCTAATACCATATCATTAACGACAACATTTTTAAAACTAGATTTACCAGAAATAATAGTTGAAATACAGATTAAAGCATTAAACCAACCACGAGTTTGATCTACTCCTTCGGCAATAAAATCAGCTGGAAATTGACTTTCAAATAATTCTTTATTTTCAAATGGATAATGGAAACTTGCATAAGGCATAGCTCCTGAATCAAACCAAACATCTAATACATCTAATACTCTAGTCATGCGTCCATTACAATGTGGACATTTAAGATGTAGCTCATCAACATAAGGACGGTGTAATTCAATTTTACTTACATCAATATCTTCAATTAACATTTCTTGTAATTCTTTTAAAGAACCAATAACATGTTTTTCCCCACAATCATCACAAATCCATATTGGCATTGGACAACCCCAATATCTATTTCGACTAATTCCCCAATCTACCATATTTTCAAGCCAATTATTAAATCTTTTTGTACCTACATATTCTGGATACCAATTAACACTTTTATTAGCTTCAATAATTTGATCTTTATATTCGGTTGTTCTTATATACCAAGCCGGTTTAGTAAAATAAATTAATGGTGAATGGCAACGCCAACAATGAGGATAATCATGATTCATCTTGATTTTTTTAAATAGCTTATCATTTTCTTTTAAATATTTGATAATATCTATTTCCAATTCAGGTGAAGTAACTAAAGTTCCTTTCCATGGCCCTTCCGTATAACAGCCATCTTTACCTACTGGATTTACAAAGGCTACATTATTTTCAGCACATACCCGGTTATCATCTACACCATATGCTGGAGCAATATGAACAATTCCTGTTCCATCTTCACAAGTTACATAATTATCAGCAAGAACTTCAAAAGCTTTACCTTCAACTTTAACAAAAGGCATTAATTGTTCATATTTAATACCTACTAAATCAGTTCCTTTAAAGGTTTCTAAAACTTTAAAATCATCACCTAAAACTTTTTCGGCTAAAGCTTCAGCTAAGATAAATTTATAACCCATTGATTCAGCTTTAATATAAGTTAATTCTGGATTTACACATAACGCAACATTAGCAAGTAAAGTCCATGGAGTTGTAGTCCAAACTAAGAAATACTCATCACTATCAACTCTTTTAAAAGGCACAATTACGGTATTTACAGATACATTTTCATATCCTTGTGATACTTCATTTGCAGATAGTTCAGTTCCACATCTTGGACAATATGGTAAAACTTTATTACCATAATAGATGACTCCTTTTTTATCCATTTCTTTTATTAGCCACCATTCAGACTCAATAAATTCATTACTACAGGTTACATAAGGATGTTCACAATCAATAAATTGACCCATCATATCGGTTACTTCATTTATTTCATCAATATTTAAAGCCGTAGCCTTATTACATTCTTTACAAAAATTTTCAATACCAAAAGCTTCAATATCAGCTTTAGTCTTAAAACCTAACTTTTTTTCAACATTAACTTCAATTGGTAAGCCATGAGTATCAAGACCAATCTTTCTTAAAACTCGGTACCCTTGCATAGTTTTATATTTACAAAATGAATCTTTAATTGCTTTAGCTAAAACATGATGAATTCCTGGTTTAGCATTAGCATATATTGGTCCATCATAAAATACCCAATCTTTTTTACCTTTACGATTATCAATAGTTTTATTTAGAATATCTATTCTTTTCCATTCTTCTAAAATATCATTTTCAACATCATGAACATTTCTTTTGTCTAATTCTTTAAAATCTTTCATAGCCATCTTCCTTTCATAAAAAAAGATGATACCAAAGGAGTCAATAAGACGGTACCATCCTTAATTTAACTTATTTAACAAGATAACGTTTGTTAACCGCAAAGATTATATAAGTGATATTTATAAAACTTCTTTATTTGGTTTCCACCAATACCAAACTCTCTTTAAAAGATAATTTTTATAAACGTGTCTTAACTCTTTTGACAAATATATTATATGAAAAACCATTTATTGTGTCAAACATTTTTTTAAGCATTAAGTTGTAATTGGTAAGGTTCAGAATAAGTACCTTCACCTGATGTTATTGTTACATTTTTATTTAGATAACCGACCGGATCGACCTCGAACACGCCGTTTGCACCGCCGTAGCCGACAAGCCCAGAAGAATTGACACGGAACACACTGGAGGAGCTAGAAGAATACGGGGATAAAGTCCATAAAGTATCACTTGGTTTTAACCAGTCTGTTCCTCCACATTCACTTTGGTAATTAATATTTTCAACTGTTTTAGACCAATTAAATAATTCTTTTGCAAAACATTTTTCCCTTCCGATACTTCCTCCATTTGTTGCATATCCATAATCACTTGATTAACACCTATAAACCCACAGGTTAAAAATTCCATTGAATTTCTATATTTCTTAATCCAGTATCCTTATCTTTTTTTCCTATGATGATTTTATCTATCCATTCAGATATTATTTCAGAAGATAATTGATTTACATCATGATATTTTTCAAATAAACTTTTTGAATTTATCATTTGTTCTTGTTTAGCAACAACTATTTTTATTTCATTATTAATTTTTCTACTGCGTTCAACAAGATTTTTTTTATCTTCTTCATATTGTTTTACCAATAAAAAATACTGTTCTGTAGTAATTGTTTCGTTTACTTTATCTTCGTAAAGATGTTGAAAAAATTTATCTTTCTTTTCTATTTCATTTTCTATTTTTTGTAACTCTTTCTTTAATGTTTCTTTTTTTTCATTGAAATATTTTTTATCAATATTTTCTTGGTTTAGTTGCTTTAATAGATTACCATTTTTATATTTCTCGATATTATCATTTATTTTTTCAATAATATCTTTTTCTAATACATCAAGCCTTATTAGACTTCTATTATCACAGTCATGCCATTGTCGTTGTCTATCAGAACATACTAAGTATTCATGATTTCTATTTTTTGTTTTAGAAAATGTTTTGCCACAACACTCACAATAAACTTTTTTACTAAATGGATTTATTGTTCCAGTAGTGAACTGACAAGTTGTTTGATTATTCATTCTGCTTTGAACACTATACCATGTATCTTTATCTATAATAGCATCGTGCATATTCTCTACAACTATCCATTCTTCTCGTGGCTTATGTTTTGATTTTTTTATCTTATAAGATATCTTTTCATATTTTCCTTGTACTGTATTTCCTATGTATGTTTCATTTCTTAGCATTTCTCTTATTGTATACATACTCCAACTTGGCTTTTTTTCATAAGTGACAGTTGATAAAATATTATTTTCTTTAAGAACTTCTGTTAAGTAATTTAATTTTGCATTATTTGAATTTGATGATACTTCAACCTCTAATTCATAAGATACTTTACCATATCTTTTTAATTCATTTATTAAGCAAATAACATACTTTGATTCATTTGGAATATAATCATTTTCGTTAAGTTTATGATACTCATTTTCATTAGTTAAGTCCTCAATTTTAATATTTTCATTGTACGAAGTAGAATAAAATAATTGCATATTTTTATCTATTTTTCGTACTTTCATTTTTACGTTTTTCTTTATTGGACTTCCTAATTCTTCAACAAGTGTTCCTATTGTTATTATTTTTTCATATTTTTCTTTAATAGGATTTTCTATTGTGTTAAATATTATATAACTTCCCATATTTTGAATGTATTTTCTTTTTCTATTTTCACAAGAAGAATTTCCTATTTTAATTCCATTTAATCTCTTATAATCGTAAGGACATAGTATATTTTCTGAATTTAAATACTTCAAAATTTTTACATATCCCCAACCATTTTTATACAATTCAAATATCTTTTTAACGTTTTCTGACGCTACTGGGTCTACAATTAAATGGTTTTTATCTTCTGGGTCTTTTAAATATCCATAAGGTGCTTGAGAGCTTGTAAATAAACCTTTTTCTTTTTTATTTCTTAATGTTGCTTTAATATTTTCTGATGTATCTTCTAAATACCATTCATCCGTCATTGCTGTTATTTGACTTGCTTTTTTGGTTTCTTTTCTAGTATTATCAATTCTATCAACACAAGCTACAAATCTAACTCCCCATTCTTTAAAATAATTGTGAATGTATTTATCTACTATCTCGATATCTCTTGCAAATCTTGACTGACTTTTACATAAAACGATATCGATATTTCCTTTTTCACATTCACTTATCATTTTATTAAAGTTTGGTCTATCCCTATCAGAACCAGAATAATCTTCATCTTCATAAACTCCAACGACTTCCCAACCGTTTTCTTCTGCATATTTTCTTAACATCAATTCTTGATTTTTAATGCTTTCTGAACTGTCCTCAGGATTCTTTTCTAAATCTTCTTTTGATAATCTTATATAAAGTGCAACCCTCCTTAATGATTGATATAATTTAGTTATTTTATTTTTCATTGATTCATTTCCTTTCTAAATGAATCGTTAAAATAACTTACTTTTTCAACCATCTTCATTATAACACTTTTTTCTCAGAGTTACAGCCATAAAATGATTCTTTTTCTAAAATATAAATCATATTAAGTAATTTTTTATTAAAGATTAATTCTATTTCTTCTTTTGACTTATTTTCATTTTTATATTTATCAATATAATTATAGTTATATTTAGTTACTTTTTTATTATTTTTCTTCATAAGCAAACCCCCTTTTCATTTCTCTATCTTTACTAACTTTTTTTCATTGATATAACAAAATATAAAAAAAACTTGTAATTACTACAAGCCTGTGTTTTTATTCCAATTCCTCTATTGACTATATGAACCCATTTTAAATTCTTATTTTAAATATGCCAAGCAACAAAAAATTTTGTTGCTTAGCAAATAAAAGCATGAAGAATTTTAAATGCCTATAGTAAATAGATTTTCTCGGCATAAAATAAATTTTATTCATCTACTTCAAGCATATTTTCATTAGTACCAAATATACTTTTTGAATAATTTAATAATTCATTAATAATATCATTAAAATCAATATCTAATTGGCTAACCTCATCTATTTCACTAATTATATATATTGTGTTCATTAAAAAATCAATTTTATCTTTATAGTTTAAGTTATAAAAATTATTTAATCCTAATTTATCAACATCACTTATATAAGGTTCAATATCAATTCCATTAGGATTTATTGTTTTATTTTCCAACTTAGCTCCAATTACCAAAAGGTTTGTAGCTAATTTAACAGGGTCATCTAGGTTAATTGATTCTGCCAATAAGACATCAGCGTCATTTTCAAATGCTTCATCTTCCGATAGATAATTACCATCATTAATTAGTCCGTTATATAAATGATTTAATAAGACACTTATATAATAGAGTTTTTGATAATCTTCCAATTTTTTAAATTCATTTTCAGCTTTTGTTACTGAAATGCTTACTTCATTTCTCATATTTTTCCCATCCTTTCTTATTGCCCGTTTAATTTAATTTTAAAGACTTTTTTTAAAATCTATTTATAGCTATATAAATGACATAGCCACATTTAAAATATCTCATTTTAACTATCTCTAAAATCAAATTGGGGTTTAATAATTAATCACTCTAACTTCAAAAAAAATCAAGCACTTTTTTAATTAAATTTCCATTTCTGTTTGCTTTTCATTTTCTTCTAAAGGATTAACTATATTTTCTTCATTTTCATTAATACCTAATTTTTTATATATTTTTTCTTTTTTTATTAGCAAATCTTTTAATTCTTCTTCTTTATTAAAAGGTTTATTTAATTCCTCTTGAGTTTGTAAAATTTGCTTTTTTAAGTTTTCAATATTTTCTTTTTCTTCTTTTGCTTTTTCAGGAATACTTTTTAAAACATTTTCGATTTTGATAATATTACCTAACATATTAGTTGATAATTCTATTGGATATTTATTTTCACCTTTTAAATAATAATGATTTAATTTCATTAATCCATCTTTAAATCCAATAATTTCAAAATTACTAATATGCCCTATTAATTCTTTTTCATATCCTATAGATGATATTACTTCTTGCAATTTTTGACTAGCATCCGTTCTTTCATTATAATTAATTCCCTTTATTTCAATAAAGAATTTTTCACCAGAGATATCAACAACTTTAGGTATATCACTTTCAATAGCCTTTAATTTATTTTCACTTTCTTTTAAACGTTTTGGATAATTTACTGTAACATCATATTCCATTTCTCTTTTAGAAGATTCATAACGTGATTTTAGTAAACTAATTTGCTTTAGATCATTTTCTATTTTAAATTTTTCCATAATTAAAGGGTCGCCTGTAGCTATAGCTTTAACTTCTGCATAAGACAATGCACTATCATCTACATCATTCATTGTTCTAGTACCAACTTCTGATGTCATTATTTGATTTATAAAATTAGCTTTTGTTTCAACTAATTGATATGAATATCCATCAAAACTTCCCTCAGTAACATATCTAAAAATTTGCACTTCTTCATTTTCATTGCCTTGTCTTAATATTCTTCCCTCTCGTTGTTCAATATCGCTTGGACGCCACGGACAATCTAAATGATGTAGTGCTATCAATTTATTTTGAACATTCATGCCAGCTCCCATTTTTGATGTACTACCTAATAATATTCTAACTTTTCCATTTCTTACATCTTCAAACAATTCAGCTTTCTTTTGGTCGCTATCAGCATTATGAATAAAAGCAATTTCATTTTCATTTACACCTTTATTAATTAACTTTGCTTTAATGTCGTCATAAACATTAAAACTTCCATCATTTTTTGGTGTTGATAAATCACAAAATACAAGTTGAGTTGATTTTTTATCTTTTGTATCCTCATATATTTTAAAAATGTTTTCAATAGCTATATTAACTTTACTATTAGCTAAATCGGGCATATTTTCATCTATAAGTCTTAAATCAAGTGCTGCCTTTCTTCCATCATTTGTTACTTTTAACATATTATCTTCATGTGGTGATACTTCACCATTTTTTATATCTTCACTTCGCTCTACTAATTCTTCTATATATTTAGTTATCTCTTCACTTTTTGGTGCTGAGATAATTTCGTATCTATTGAATTTTAATTTTGGAACAGGTAATTTTAAAGTTTTAGCTGTTTGAACATCAGCAACATTTTTAAACAAACTTAATAATTCAGGGACATTATTAAACTTTGCAAATCTCGTTTTATTTCTAAAACCAGAGCCTTCGGGTGAAAGCTCTAAAGTTGTTACTGTTTGACCAAAGACACTTGCCCAACTATCAAAATAATCTAATCCTAATTTTTTTAATGTATCGTACTGTAAAAATTTTTGCATAGTATATAATTCAGCCATTGAATTTGATATTGGTGTTCCAGTTGCAAAAACAACGCATTTATTAGGGTTTTGTTTTTCTAAATATTGTATTTTCATATATAAATCGCTTGCTTTTTGACTAGCTACTTGACTAACACCACTAACATTAGTCATTTTTGAAAACAATGCCAAATTTTTAAATTCATGAGCCTCATCTACAAAAAGATAATCAACTCCTAATTCTTCAAAAGTTACACCATCATCTTTTGGTGAATCTAATAATTTTTTTAAATTATTAGATAAAGATTTTTGGGTTGATTCCATTTTTTTAACACTTAGTCCCTCGCCATGAACATTTTTAAGTCTATCTATTGCAATACTTATATTTCTTATTTCTTCGTTTATATGTTCTATTTCTAATTCTTTCGATACAGGTATTTTGCCAAATGAACTATGTCCTATAATTACAGCGTCCCATTCGCCCGTTGCAATTCGTGCCATAAGTTTTTTTCTATTATTTTTTTGAAAATCTTTTTTACTTGCAACTAAAATATTAGCGTTTGGATATAACTTTAAAAATTCCGAACCCCATTGTTCAGTTAAGTGATTTGGAACAACAAACATTGGTTTATTAGTAACTCCTAATCTTTTTAATTCCATACAAGCCGTTGCCATTTCAAAAGTTTTTCCAGCTCCTACCGTATGTGCTAATAATGTATTACCACCGAAAAGAATACGGGCAACTGCATTCTTTTGATGTTCTCTTAATTGTATTGAACTAGACATACCTTTAAATTCTAAATTAGAGCCATCATATTCTCTTAATTTTATAGAATTAAATTTTTTATTATATAAGTCTACTAATTCTTTTTTTATATCTTCATTGCGATATATCCAATTCTTAAATTCTTCTTTTATTTCATCTTGCTTCTCACGAGCAATAGCAGTTTCCTTTGCATTAAAAACATAATTCATATCATCATCTCTATCAAATATTGAAATCATCTTTAAATTTAAAGACGATTTAATAAGTGTTAAAGCATCAGCTCGACTTGTTCCCCATGTTTTTGTATTCTTTATATTCCCATATTCAAAATTTACTCCTGCTCTTTGTAGAATCCAACTATTCATTTCAGGAACATAGTCTATAAATAATTTATCTTCATACCTATATGATATATCAAGTAAATCAATGCAAAATCTTTTTATATAATCTGGTGGTATCCACACAGCTCCTAAAGAAATATCTATTTCTTCAGCAGTAAGCTCTTTAGGTTGAATACTTTTTAATGCTTGAATATTTTTATCTAATGAACCATCTTCATTTAGTTCTATTGCTTCTTGTAATTTTTCACGAACATTTCCACTTAAATATTCAGCTGATGTTACCCAAGTATCTTTATGTCTTTGTTTTGAAATTGTTGGTTCTTTATAAATCAAACCATCTAATTCTTCAAATACTTCATCTTCACTTTTATTAATTAAATTTGCTATATAAGGAATATCTACTAAACCTCTTTCATTTAATGAAATACTAAGTGCCTCAATAGAATTATCAGCTTTTTCTATTTCTTTTGGTTTTCTTATTGTTCTTTCGTGAAATACTAAACCTTTTTTATAAAGTACTTTATCATCTTCTTTATATTCATCTTCAATTGACGCTAGTAAATAACAGTCTGGGTCATCTGCAAATGCTTTCATATTTGCTTTATCATTTAAGAAACCATATTTTTTAACAAAACTATCATATTTTGCATTTAATTCTTTTTGAACATTAACTAACTCGTTATCATCATCACTAGCTAATTGAATATCAAAAAGTTTCTTTAAACTATCTCTTATACCTATCATACCTAAGACGCGTTCAAAAACTTTTCCATCTTGTTTTGCGAGTGGAATCATAACTGAATCCACTCTTTGATAAATTTTATTATCAATTAAAACATAAGCATTATTTTTTACATTAGGTAGTGCTTGTAATACATCTTCTTCTTTTTCAATATTTTCATATTCTACTTTTTCATAAATGTTGCTATCAAATTTATTTATAACATCATTAAGCATACTATTTAAGTCTTTATCTTCATCTGCTAATAAAACTGTATTATCACTACCATACATTGATTTATCATGTCCCATTTTTCCAAGTAACATATCAGGGTGTTCAATATAATATTGATTTAAGGATATTTCATTTTCATCTAATGAAACATTTAACCAACTTGGATTAGCTTCTAAATCTATTTTACATTTCTTCTTCAAGAAAATAACATCACTATCAACTTTAGTATTTGCGATATTTTTAAATGTATTTTGTGGTAATCTAAAAGCTCCTATTAAGTCAGCACGTTCAGCAATATACTTTCTTACTTTATCGTCAACTTTATCAAGTGTTCCAGTTGAAGTAACAAATGCAATTATTCCTCCAGCCCTAACCTTATCTAATGTTTTTTGAAAATAATAATCATGAATCAAAAAATTTGTCTTTTTATATTTCCTATCATATACCGAAACATTTCCAAATGGAATATTACTAATTGCAACATCAAAAAAGTTATCTTGATAATTTGTATTTTCATAACCATTAATTTCAATTTTAGCATTAGGATATAATTTCTTAGCAATTCTTCCACTTATACTATCAAGTTCTATTCCGTATAAGTTAGAATTTTCTAATTCTTTAGGAATATTTCCAAAAAAATTACCAATTCCCATTGATGGCTCTAAGATATTACCTTTACTAAATCCCATTCTATTTAGTATTTTCCACATTGTTTTAATTACATTATTTGGAGTATAAAATGAAGTTAAAGTTGATTCTCTAGCTTTAATATATTCTTCATCATTTAAAATATTTTTTAATTCTTTATATTCGCTTGACCATTCTTCTTTTCTTTCGTCAAATGCTTCAGGTATTCCACCCCATCCTGTGTATTTTGCCAAAATATCTTGTTCTTCTTTAGTAGCGTTTCTATTTTCATTTTCAAGATTCTTAAGTAATTTTATAGCCTCTACATTATTTTTAAATTTTGTTTTAGCACCACCATAATCAATATCATTTTCAATAGCATAATTAGTTGGTTGAATATTTCTTTTTTCATAATCTTTTATTTCATTACCATCAAAATCATAATATCTATATTTTTTTTCGGATAATGTCATACCATATTCACCTGGTATTAAGGATTGTTCTACTGTTCTATAATAATAATCTGGTTTGTCATTAACTTTATCTGTTTTAGGACTTATTATTTCTTCATCTTCTATAGATTCTTCTTTTGGTTCTTCTCTTGATTCATCAAAAAGATTTAATTGTTGCTGATAATTATTCATTTGAATATTATCATCTACTTCTTTTTCTTCTTCTATATCATCATCTTCATAATCCATATCATAACTATCCATATAATCTTCAGGAATTATAAATTCATCTTGATTCAAATGTCTATCAACGGCTTCATCAAATAATTCATCATATTCTTGTTCAGTCAATTTATAATTATCGATAAAATTACCATCTTTACTAGATTTAACATCATCAATTTGATAAACGTCACTTAACCCAGCTTGTATTTTCTGCATACTTTCTAAAGCATTATTATATAATTCTTTTATTTCATCATATTGATAATATTCGTTTAAGCAAAAATTATTTATATAGTCATTTACTTCATCTTCCGTATATTTATTATGTATATAATTTTCTGCTAAATTATTAACATATTTTTCTGTTTCCTTTTCACGTTCTTCTATTGATAAAATAATGGTATCTAAATCTTCTTCTATAATTTCACCAACATTAGTATCTTCAACAAGTCCAATAGAATTATCATCTTTATCAACACCTATAAATTTATAAACTATATCAAAATCTTCAATTTCTTCTTCTTCAAAACGTTCAGAGTTTACTTCATCTTCTGCTTTTCTAACATAAGTTTTACCAATATATTTAGAAATATCAATTTGTTTATCTTCTTTTACTTCTTCACTAGCATTATCATTAAATAATTCTTGTTCTTGTAAAATATTTTCACTTTTTAGTTTTTCATTTTGTTCAACATTTAATACATTTTTTTCCTCGTCATCTCTAGTATTATGAATAGAATCAATATCTTCTCTTTTTATTATTTCATTTTCCACATAATAATCTAGCAATAAAACTGTATCTTGTATATCTTCTAAAGTTTCATAATATCGTTCTACATATCTCTTATCTTCTTCAATTTTATCTTTTAAATCATTCAAATCAGTTAAATTATATTTATCACATAAAATATCTAAAAATTGATAAGCGTCATTTAAGTCTTTTAAATTGTAATTATTATTTAGTATATTATTTTTATTTTTTTCTAATTTCTCTAATTTTTCCAATAACTCTATTTTTGGGAATTTTCTCTCTGCAATTAATTTTTCATAAGATTTATAAACGTCATTCCAAGTATATTTATATTTTATATCATCATCTGTAGTTAAATAAAAGCCTTTTGAATCGTAATCAACAAATCCCTGTGTACCATTTAAAAAATAGTATGTTCTTCCACCTATTCCAAAACAATTTCTTAATTCTTTTATTGCCGTCTGTTCATCATTAATAGTAGTTATAATTCGATATATTCCTTCTCCACCTTTTTGAGTATAATTTCCTATTTTTAAAGCATTTTCAAATTCCATTTCTCTAGGATTTTCAGTTTCAAATAATGATGTTTGAAAATGTTTTTCATGAGTTGTATCATTCTTAATCTCTTTATTTTCTTCTTGTACTTCTTTTTTTATTTCATTTTTTAATTTCTTTTCTATATTTTTTATTTCAAACATTAAATTTCTATAAAAGAAATAACTTACATCTAATATGTATCCAAAATTTGTTTTTTCTATATTTTTCAAATTATTTTGATATTCAACATTTTTAAAACTTTCATCAATATTGTAACCACATTTATTCAATGTTAATAAACTTGTCGTAAATGCCACAAAATTTGTTTCTTGTTCATTAAAATTCAATTCTTTGCTTTTAATTAAACATTTAGTTATCATATTTAATGATTTAAAAAACATATTATTATTATCTTCTAAATTTATGTTATATTTTTCTTTTAACTCATTAATAACATTATCAGCATATTGTTTATCAAATTTTTGAAATACTATATTTTTTCCATAAGTTTGAGATATATCAAACAAATAAAAATTAGAATTATTTATTCCTGTTAGTTTTACACCATGTTGTCCAGCAATTATTTTCCTACCAATACTATTCCAATCGTCATAAGTTGCAAACATCTTACCTTTAGGAAAATATTGATATAGTTTTACTATATTATCAATATTATAATAATTTGCTTTATAAAATTGTGAAGAATACTTTAAAAATTCTAACAAATTTTCCTTAATATTAAACTCCTGTATCATTTTCTATCAACTCCCCCTCTATTACAACTCGATAATTATCATTATTATTTTTACAAGTAATTAATGTTATTGTTGATGTAGATTTATTTTGCATAACTGGTGTAGAATTAGACATAGATATTTCTTTATTATTAGTTACTAAATAATGATATTTTTTGCTTTTATAATAAACATAAATATCATCATTTTTCTTTAATTTATAAATATTTTTAAAAAAGGAGACAACGGTATTACCATTATGAGCAAATAAAATAAAATTACTATTTTGTTCATTAGGCATTTTGGAAGTTGGATAAATACTTACTGCTCTATTCATTGAATAAAATGACCAGTCGCTTTTTACAATACCAGTTTTTAAATTAATTACAGGTATTTCAATAACTGCTACATAATTTTCATTATTTCTATTATTTAATACTGTTTGTGTTTTATCTTTTTCATTTACTTGTGTATTATAATTATCAAAAAATACTTCCAAATTTTGTTGTTGTTCAACAATTGTTTTTCTTTCATTATTTATGGTTAAATTATAGAAAATAAGACTTGCAATAATTATAATTAGACCTATTAACTTAATACATTTATTCATTTTTCATACCTAATCTTTTTTCATATAATCAAATATAACAATATCTAATACATCACATATTTTTAAGATAAGAAAAAAATCGGGATTATCAACTTTTCCCAATTCTATATCTTCAATTGTTTCTTTATCAGTATAAGATAATTTTGCAAGTCTACCTCTACTCATTCCCCAACTTTGTCTTTCCTTTTTTAACACATAACCTAAATTATCTATAAACATTCTTACTACCCCCTTTATTTAACTTTTATTTCTAATCTATTTTCATACTTTTCATCAGGAAACATTTTAAAATTAAATTCATATTCATCTTCATTAATTAATTGCACTAAATTCTCTAACTTTATTTGCGATAATGGTATTGGAAAACCTATTACACAAACTACTTTATTTTCTTCTTCATAAAATTCAGTTTTATATTGTAAAGAATCTAACTGTATTTTTAAGTTGTTAATTAAATTATCAAGTTTTTCTTTTTGACTTTCTAAGGTTAAATCTTTCACATTTAACAATTTATTTCTTCCACTTTTAATATCTTCAACAGTATAATAATAATCTGTAAATCTCTTTAAAGGACAACTTTTTCTTTGAATCATACCATCTTTAAATATTTTAAATTTTTTATAAAATACTGTATCTCTTAAAATTGGATGACCTACTATTGGAAATATTATTGTTTTGTAATGTAACTGTTTTATTTCATCAGCCGTTAGTAGTGGCCTACCAATTAAATTAGTGCCTTTACTTCCACTTGCATTTATGTTACTTAAAGAATAATTAATTGATGATGTTTCTAATGTTTTTGTTCCTAATAATTTACTAATTCTTTCAGCCGTATCTTGTGTATTAGTTTTTAAATATGCTAAACCAGAATTATCTAAAATTGTTTGAGCAACTTCTTTACCATATACATTATCAAGTTGACTAAAAGACTGAATATACATATGAAATCTTAGTCCTCTTGACCTAGCTACTGAAATAATTGTTTCTATTTCTGGTAATGGTGGACAGTTGGCAAACTCATCTAAAATCCAGTCAATTTCTATTTTAGTTTTCTTTTCTTCTCTTGAATTAGCATATTTTGTTATTTCACGATAAAGTAACCCAATTATTATTGTTATTAAATTAAAATATATTTTTTCTTCATCAGGAACAATAATATAAAATGCCGTTGGTACTTTGCCTAAAATATCTAACGGAAATGAAGAACTTGATATTATATTTTCAACATTAATATCATCAAACAAAGACATTTTTTCATTAAAGACACTAGTTATAGATTTATATGTATTTTCACTACTAGCTAATATTGATGTTAAACTATCTTTACTCTTAGAGCCATACGGTTTTGATTCGATATATCTTTTAAATTCTTCGGCATTATCTTCGGGCATAGAACTATTTTGAAATTTCTTTATTGCCGATAAAGTTATTTGACATCTTTCAATTTTTTTACTTTTATAATCTTCTAAAAATAAACCTATTATTCCCTCCAATAAATTTCTAGCTGAATTATTCCAAAACGGGTCTTTTGTATCCTTTTCATTCATAATCATTGAACTTATAAATGTTATTAATCTATTACACTCAGCATAATGATATAAAGACTTATTTTCATAATCTTGCTTTTTCTCTGTATCATCTTGAATACATTTTTCTATAATAGATATATTACTTTCTAAATTTAATAAATGGTTTGTTGAATAATAATCTTTATCTTCAAATTCTTTATCGCTATTTATATAATCACATTCTTCTTTATATATTTTTTTTCGATTTTTCATTTCGATAATTTTATTATCTAATTCATAAACATTATTTTCATTATCCATATATTTTTCATATTCTAATATACATGGTTCAAGCAAATTTATTTTATCCGAATTTTCTGGATGACGGAAATCAATTGTAATAATATTATAATTTTTTTCTTGAAACATTTTACTTGTTTTTGAAAAAATTTCACCTTTAGGATCTGTTATAAAAACTGACCTATGTGTTTTAGCATTCGCAATAAATGAACATAATGGCAAAACACTTGTTGATGATTTACCACTTCCTGTTGAACCTAAATATACCCAGTGAGGTGTTTCATAATCAAACCATACATTTTTTAAGTTTTTATCAAAATAAATAGGAAAACCTACTTTATCAATATTATTGAGGTTTTCCTTTTTAAAATTCTTCTTAATCTCTTGTACTGTTGACCATCTTGCTGAACCATGTTCATTACTATTTTTTAATTTTTGTTTAGACATTCTTGGTTCAATATAATACATAAAAAATACGATTAGTAAAATTAGCAATAAAATTATTATATAACTGTAATTCATATCTTATTCCTTACTATCTATTAAAGTTATTTCTTCAAGACTTCTTTTAAAATCTTTTTTTATTTCAATTAAAAGATTATTAATACTTTTTTGAATCACATCTTTTTCCGTTTCATTTTTTTGCTCCAATTTTGCTATACTTTTATCTAATTTTTTTATATTATTATTTATTCCTTTAGAATATCTTTCACTATTTTCAAACTGTTTTTGTAAATTTTGAAACTCATTATTTAATTTTAAAAAATCCATAAATATCCCACCTTTCACTATTACATTTCTAAATCATTGTCTTTTGAATTTTTAATATTTTTATCTTCAACTTTTTGAAGTTCTTTACTCAATGTAGGATTAGAACTTGCTATAACATATAGCAACATAATCTTTTCATTTGTAAATGAATCAAGTTCCTTGTCATTTTCATATTTTAAATAACTACGCAATGAATATGAATTATTTTTTTCATACCATTTCTCGTTTATTTTATCATTTTTACATTCACTAATTAAATAATCAGCAATTTTTTTAGATTCATCTTCACTTATATATGAAAATTTATCATTTAATTGTAATTCATTTAATAATAGCAAATCTTTATCTTCAAATTCTTTAACAATATTATCATTATTTATAGCAACATATTTATTATTAGCATAATAAAAGTCTACTCCACTTTCATACGACGCAACATAAGTATATTTATTAATATCTTTACAAGATAATTTATTTATCACATTATCTAATCTTTTTAGCTTTTCTTCATCAGTATATATTTTATCTTCTTCCATAATATCAATATTTTCTTTAGACTTCGTAACTCTAAGTATATCTCGACTAGTTATAAATCTTTCTTTGCAATACTTTTTATAGTTTTCTATTCCCTCTTTATATTTTTCTTCTAAAGATTCGTCGCCATATATTTCATTTTTTATAATATTTCTAATTCCTAAATGGGAAGATAAAGGCATATATGCTACTAAATTATTTTTAAATAAATCAAAAATGATTTGTTCTGAATCTTCCATAGGGTGTGGCTCTTGTACTAAAAAATCTTTACTATTTGTTATATATATTCCATCATCACTAGCATAATATTTATTATCATCTTTAGTTGTTAAAATATATTCCATATCACTTGGTTTTGTTTTTGCAAAACTTCTTATACTACTATGGTCATTAAATGCTTGAATAATATCCCATTTATCCACACTAGCTAAATATTGTATATCTAATTTATTATTATATATTTCATCTAATAAATAATAAGCATAGTCATCAGCTCCAGCTCTAGTATATTCATCATGTAACCAACACTCATTTGAAAGATTTACAATTGTTTCTATAGTATCATTATCAATATCTTCATCATATTCTTTACAAACTTGTACTAATAATATATTCCTTAAATTATTTTTAACTTCTTCTGACATATCATCATATAATTTTATTAATGATTTCATTTCACATCGCCTTTCCTTTCTAAAACGCCCTGTTCCATTTCTTCTATTTGTGAACATATGCTAGCCATTTTTAATATCCCATATAAAAATAATGCAAGCATAATAATTGGGCATACAAAAAATAACATTAAAATTAAAAATTCCATTCTACATCACCTCCAACTATTTTTTTCATAATCTTTATTAACAAATAATTCATGAAACTCTTTTGCATATTCTTCCATCTCTTCATTTAAGTTTTTTACTGCTTTCATAACATTTTGACTTATAATAAATTTTTGATAGTTAGTATTTCCAGATAAGTTGTTTTTTAAAAGCATTAATTTTAAATCTTTATTTTTATATCTTTGATATTGCTCATAAGATAATTCTTGTAATAAGTCATCTAATGTTATTTTGTTTTCAGTATTTTTTGTTTTTAAAGTATTATATATTTTATTTGTTCTAAACATTGCATGATTAACTATTGCATTTGATATAAAGCTATCTATATATTTTTCTTTTGTAATTACTAATTTATTTTCCTTTAAATTTTTTTCAAAATGATTTTGTTCATTTATTTTTAAGTAATAATTATTTAACTTCTTTAAATCATTATTAACTTTTGACTTTTCTTTATATAAAATTGAACTCTTATCATCAAATAAATACTTTTTAATTTCATTAGTTAAAGATTTAATTTCTAAACCTATTTCATTATTTTTAATTGAACCATATTTAACTTTCTTTCCAACATTTCCATCTCTATACATATTTATTAGATAACCTAATTTAATTATCTTCTCTTCCATTTTGATATTTTTAATATCTTTTAAAATAAAATTTTTATCTTTAGAATTAAAATATTTTTTTAATTCATCAATATCTTTATTTAAATTAGTTATTAATGGTTTCATTATTGATTTTCTTTCTAATGAAATTACTGTTTGATTTAATAAAAATTCTCTTTCATCTTTTGTAATCATTCCTAATCTTCGATAATTTATTTTTCCATCACGATTCATATAATTAGGTTTTAATTCTGTAAATGCTAAATGAATATGTAAATGATTTGTATTACCATGTATTGAAAAACAATATCGCATTTTTTTTATATCAACAAAACCACATTTTTTTAAAAACTTTGGTATTACTTCTTTAGCCATTACATTTTCTAATTCTTTAATTGTAATTGTTTGATTTAACCATTCATTATCAAAACTTATTACACCTTTCCATAAGTTAGAATTTTCATTTGCTTTGATAAATTGCTTTTTTATTTTTTCTACATCTTTTGATGTAGCATATTTACCATTTTCCATAATTAGATTTAATTTGTTGTCTTGTTTACTACCCATATAATAATCAATCATTCCAACAACTTCTTTATTTTTATCAGCATAATAGTCAATCATATTATTAATATCAGTTTTAATTTTTTTAGTATCTTTTGAATTATGATTTAAAGGATTATTTAAACCATAAGTATACTTTCCTTTATAAATAACTTTAGGCGAGTTCATCATTTTTCTTCTTTATATATTCTTGAAAAACTAAATCGTCTTTAACATTTCTATTTTTAGGAAAGCCACTATTAACAAAAATTTGTTTTACTAAATTTGTTAGCCAAACATTTTTTTTCTTTAAATCTATTAAATCATTTTCAATATTTTCTAATTTTAAAATTATATCTTTTTTTTCTTCATAAGCATTTGTATCTTTTAAATTATTAATATAATAAGCAATACTTTCATTAACCATTTTTGTTACTGTACTATTTTTTTCTTTAGCAATTAATTTCAATGCTTCAGAATTTAGTTTTGTGATACGCACAGTTATTTTTATTTTTTTATCATTCATATTCTACTCCAATTTTTTAATTTTTAGTCTTACTAATAAATGCTTGTATACCAAATTCAATTAATTCTATTAGTTGCTTATTTAAACTTATATTATTTTCTTTAGCTAATATTTTTACTCTTGTCCACAACTCTTGTGGAATCCGAAATGTTATCCTTTTTATTCTCATAATCTCATCACTCCATTTCATTTTTTTTAATTGTTGACTGGCACTTTTCAACTTTTATTCTTAAATTTAGCTTATTATTTCAAATGAGCATAAGTGTTGGACACCATAAAAAGCGTTTTTCTAATAAAACACTAATCTTTTTATGGTGTCATTCTATTTTTGCACTTGCAAAAAATATGGCAACTTTTAAAAAAGTGCCAGTCAACAATTATGTTTTTCTCTTATATTGCTAAATTTATTTGTTGAAAAGTGCCAGTTATATTTGCCATCTTTTACTTATTTTTAACTTTTTTTGTATGGCAAGTTATTTTTAATTATCTCAATATCGGTGGTTTTAGATAATCTTCATCTTTGTTTGGAATATTTATATCATCTTCTGAAAAACTTACTAAACTCATTCCATCTACATATTTATTATTTTCATCTCTTACTTCAAAATGTAAATGGTCACCTGTTGAATTTCCTGTCGTACCAACAAAAGCTAGTGTTTGATTTTTACTAACTGTATCCCCAACTTTTACTTTGCTACTATTAGGAAATAGATGTCCATAAATTACACTATATTTTGGATTAATATCATTACATTCTAACATAATATAATTTCCATAACCACCAGCCATATCTGGTATGTTTTCTTGATATGTAAATGAATTTGTTATTATTTTTCCGTCGCATACTGCTTTTACTTCTGGTTTAGAATTACTTGCCAAGTCCCATGCTTTATGAACATTAAATTCATTATTTACTATTCTTTGCTCCATAAAAAATGATGTAATTACAACCTTAGAAAAATCTATTGGTTTTGCAAATGGTTTATTTTGATATTCATCTATTTGACCACTTACTTGTATTTCATCACTAGCACATCCATAATAAAATTTTTTATTTAATGTTTCACACACACTACTTATTGGTTTCATTCTTTTAAGTTCTACATCTAAATTATCTTCATAAATTTCCGACATATTTGAATTTTCATTTCTTAAATAAAAATATAATATTCTTTCTAGTGATACATAACCGTCTTGCTTTTCTACTAAATGTTCATTTAAAATACTTGTATATTCACTAGCATATTGAAAATTATCTTCTACATAACCATCAGTTGTATTAACTCCAAAAAAATTCATAATTAACATACATGGTATTAAAATTATTAATCCAATTAATAAACCACCTACTACAAAAGGCATAATAATTAATAAAACTTTTTTCATGTTTTATTTGCCTTTTTTATTTTTTCTACTGTGTAATATTTATTATGTTTACACTTTACTCCACGTATCTTTTTTAATTCATTTCCAATTATTGACGCTGGAACTAAATCATATAAAACATCTGTAAATTCTTCATTAGGATCTTCAAAATCTTCTCTACATAATTCCTTAAATTCTTTTTTTATTATATATTTTTTTGTATTTTCTTCTTGTTTTTCATTTCTTATACTTTTACTCATTATTCCTCACCCATTAGTTGCCTTTCTAGTTCTGTTGCTCTAACCCATAATCGAACTCTTTTTTTATTTGTTATATTTAGCAAAAACATTCCTTGTTTTGCTTTTAATAAAAATTCTTTTTGGGTATCAGTTAAAGGGTTTTGCTTAAATAATTCTAAATAAGCACTTAAATCATCTTCCTTTAACATACCCGTTAATTGATATTGACAGTTATTAAATATTGCTGTAGCGTGTCTTAAAATATTTGCTGAACCAATAAAATCTCTTACCGACTGTGTGGCACATACAAAAGAAGAAGAATACTTTCTTAATCTTCTTGCCATTTGTCCAAAATTTTTTAAAATTTCCATGTTATCTTCATCTATAAATAAATGAAATTCATCAACTACAACCATAATATGTTTTTTATCATTTTGATTTTTTATTGATTCATTTTCAATTTTATTTTTTACTATTGCATTATTTAAATAAGTTAAAATGTTTAATACTTGTGTATTTATTAATCTTCTATTATCGCTAAATAATAATTCTTGCAAATTGAAACCAATTAAATTACTACTTCCTAAATCTAAATTAGTATAATCATTAAATAAAAAGGAATCAGTACCTACTAAAAATCTTTCTAATAATATATCAATTTGTTCTATAATTTTAGCTTTTTCTTTTATTTGTTCCTTTTCTTTTTCTTCTTTGATAAACTTTTTTAAATCATCAAAAATTGGAAATTCACTTGGTTTCATATTTTCTATCATTGATATTGTTGAATTTTTTGTAATTCCAAAATTTGCGTATAGTTTTTCAGTTTCTTCTAGCAATACAACTAATTCTTTCTCACTTATTTCTTCAAAAGCACATTTATAAAATGTTTCTAAAAAACCCATGTGTTTTGCTAATGGACAATTAGCTATATCACTTTCATTATCTTCATTTTCAACTGGCAAGAATCTAACTTGTAGTGGATTTATTATTCCACCACTTTTTGAATACAAATCTATGTATTCGCCATGATTATTATCTACTAATTTTTTGTATTCTGCCTCAGCATCAAATACGAAAACTTTAATTCCTTGATTTACTGCATTAGTAATTATCTTTTTTAAAGTAAAACTTTTTCCACCACCTGTCGAGGCTACTATCGATAAGTTATGACTTGTTCTGTTTGAATCTAAACAAAACATATCAAAAAATACTGGCAATGCCGTGTGTGTATCTATTCCCATCATTATTCCTTTTTTATCATTAAATTTAGTTGTAGTTAATGGAAATCCTGCTGATAATGTGAGTGTAGGAAAATACATTGCATAATCATCTAAAAAATTACTTGATATATCATAGGCTTGCCAAGTTTCATATTGTCTTAATCTCGTTACATCTAATTTAATTTTATAATTAGAAGCTAATCTTTTTAATTCATTTCTAACTTCTTCTCGTTTTTTCTTATCGCCTTTTACTACAATAATAAAATTTACTTTTTTTATTTTTTCATCACCATTTTTAATTTGGTCCATTAATATTTGATAACTCTCTTTTAATGTATCTAATTCAGTTGCATCCGAAAGTTTTTTTGTTGTTGCTCTATCCGATAGTAAAAACTGATATGAGCTATCTATTACTTTTACTAATTCATCTGTATTTAATGTATCTTTTATATGAATACAACATCTAGTATTTGGCAAATTAAATATTTGTTCAAAAAAAGAACCCTCTAAAAAAAGAGGAACACTTTTTATTGACAATAATTCAATTTCTTCATCATCTATTTTAATTAGATTACTTTTTTCTGATATATTTAATGGAACAATTAAGTCCGTTAAATTACACCACATTATTTTTTCTAAATCAGTTTTACCACAATATAAATTCATTAAAAAGTGATACACTTCATATCGATTATTTATTTCATCTATATTTATTCTAGGATTAATTCCATAACTTACTCTCATTACTTCATCAATATTTTTCTTAAGTTCGGATTCACTACTTGCCGACAGCAAAAAATAGTAACTATTTGATACTACATATTCATCATTTTCTAATTTTTCAATTAATTCATATCTTTCTTGTAAAAATTTTTGTTTTTCTAAATCATCTTTAAATTTTTTCATTAATTCTAAAATATAATCTTTATTATCATTTAAGTTAATCTTTTCATCTAATTTATAAATTCTTAAATCTAAATTGCTTACTTGATATAAATATTTTAACTGTGAAAAAAATGTCATTAATTGTGAATCACTTGATAAAGATAAATCTATTGCCTCGACTGTAAATACTTTAGCTACTTCATTATTCTTTAAATGAATTAAGCCATTTTCATCAACATAATCAGTTATCATAAATGATTGAGAATTTTTCATCATTTTATTTAACTGTGTTTTAGTAATATATTCCTTATATTTTTTTTCTTTTCTATTTTTTCCTTTTAAAATGATTTGTTTTTCTTTTTCTTCCTTTTTTTCTTGTTTATTCAAATTATAACCCCCTCTCAATTATTCTTTAAATAAGTAAATTCTTTCTTAGAAAATATATATTTAAACAATAAAATCATTACTTTATACATTCGATTTTTTTGACTTACTGTAATTGGTATTAATAAAAAAATACCAATTATCAATAAAAATAAACCTAATAGTTTAAAACTAGTACAACAAAAAAGAATTAAAAAAACTATAACAACAATACCACCTATTATTAAGTCGTTTACTTCTAATCCTTTAAAGCCTAAATTCCTTTTTACACTTGGTAACGTTATATACATTTTTACACCTTCTTTCGTGGTTTTCTATATAAGTAAGGATTTGTATTAATACGATTTGCAAATGGTATTCTCTGAACTGGTATCATTATTCCTGCTCCTGCTCTCATCATTGTTCCAGTAGTTTGTGAGATTTTTTCATTAAGGGTAGGTATTTCAGCTCTCTTTATTTCATTTTGATTTGCACTATTATAAAGATTTAACCCGTGATTTCTAATAGTATTACCAGCATTTTGCACCGTTCTTTTAATTGGATTTGCACTAGACATTGTTGATCTATCTGGTAAAACTGCACTTCCAAATGATTTTCCAAAAGACGCTATTCCCATACCAACATTTTTTAATATATTATTAGATGTTTTAGCTACTGCATTATTTAATCCAGTCTTTTTTGCTACATAATTTCCACCTTTAACTAAACCTGCTCCACCTAAAATTGAACCACCAACAGCTAAGCCTGCTCCTGCTACTCCAACTCCTCTTGCAAGTTTTCCATATCCCATTAAACTCATTAATTGCTCTCTTCCACTATTTGCACTTACATTGCTACCAATAAAACGATTAATGCTTTGACTTCCTGTTAATAGAAAAATTGCACTTCCTAAATATAAAATTGACTTCATAGTCATATTTTGAAAAGTGTTATCAAAAAATGTAGTACCATTTATAGCACCAGCTATTATTACTGTTATATTAATTATTAATATAACAACTGATGCTTGTAATGTTAAAGACACTAATTGTTCAATTAAAGCTCCTCTTCGTTGCTTATTACATACACTTGTTGCAAATATTATTGGTGACAATAAAAAAATAAATAAAAATTCTATTTGCCTTTTAGCAAGTAATATTGCTGAAAAAACTAAAGAATATAGGAAAAAGCCACCACATAATATTGACAGTATCCATTCAATATCATATTTATATTGCTTTTTATCAGCAAACAATTTATCTTCCACTACATATTTATCGTTATATTTTTCATATTTTCCAAAAGAACCATTAGTAATATCTTCTTTATAATTTTCATTTTCAAATTCTTCACTAGTTTTATAATCAGAATTAAATTCTATGTAATTCATAAGTAATGCTGAACCTAATGTTTCATTTGTATTAGTTGTTATTATTCCACTAACATAACCAGATAGTTGAATTGCAAACGTTGATATTTGAACAAAAAGAAAAGTGGATATTAAAACTAATATTCCACATTTTACCGTTTCCGTTACTATTTGATTTATTGTCGGTCCATCATCAGGTTCAATTATTTTTTTCGCAAATTGCCATGTTACAAACAAGCCAAATACTGTTAAAGATATTACAATTATTGCTGAATATATATTAGAAAATAAGGAATTGTTAGCTAATGTTCCTATAATATCTAATTCATTTATTTTAATTATTATATTATAAATTGTATCAATTAAATTATATATTAAACTGACAATTCCCCAACCTATATTTCTTAAAAAATCTATTGCCATTTGTATCATAACAATACCTCTTACTTAAATAAATCTATTATAATATTTACTAGTGATAATGCTAAAATTATACCTGCTATTCCTAATAAGGTTTGAATAATTCGTTGCTTGATTCTTGGTTTTTGTTCCACATCAACAACGGCATACATAACAAATCCAACTAATAATGACACTCCTGCTAAGGCTATTCCTACTCGCAATACCCATGTTGTTAAGGTACTAATCACATTTAATATTGAATCTACTGTGTATGTTCCTCCCTCTAGCTTTTCAATTCCATTTGCCATAATTAAAAAATACTTCATATTTCAACCCCCTTTATAAAATTTTCTCTAATGTTTTTTTATTTTTTAATAAATCATGTTTATAATTATTTTTTACAATATATTGATTAATTTCTTCTTCAGTTCTTACAACTTCATTAATTCTTACATAATCCTTTTTTTCGGAATTATAAAACATATTGTCATCTTCTTCACTTTTAAAGAAAAAAGTCATTGGTGCTAATCTATTACACTCTGAATGATATATTGCAAAAAAACCAGTATTTTTCTCTAAAAACTTTCTATTTTCATAAGTTTCAGTTTCTACTAAAAAACCCTCTACTTTATAAGTTTCTTTTGTAATATCGCAGTATGCTTCACCCCTAACATATTCTTTAATTTTACTTACTTTAAACTTTAAATCTCGATCTATTAAATCATTTCCCCAAACAAAAAAATCATTTGTCATATTATTAAGTAACATATCTAATTTTTCATTTGTTTTAGCTTGATTTATTTCTTCTTTACATTCATAATACCAACTTAATTTTTGTATTTCCTTATCTTCTTCTTGTAAAACTTCATCTACATACATTAAATCTAATAAAACTATTTCATTTGTTTCATAAAAATTTTTATCAACACAGTAAAGAGTATTCGGATTTTTATAACTTAAAAAAACATACTCTTTATTATTTTTAGTTTTAAATATTTGCCCTTTTTTTAATTCTAACATGATTCTTCCTCTTCTATTTTTTCATATAGTTGATACAAGTCTATATTTTTATAAATAATTCTATAAGTTGAATTATATTCTTTTAATATCTTTTGAATTTTTTCTTCGTTACTTAACTCATAAAATGTGTCACCAATATCAACTTTTGAAAATAAAGTTTCCATTACTATTTTTAAATTATTTTTATCGGAAAAATCTAACAACAATTTTTCTTTCCAACCACATTTTAAATCTTCAAAATGATTAACTTTATTATTTTTAATTGCAAATTCTTTAAAATCTAAATAATCATTAGGATATTTAGTTCCTATTTCTAATTTTTCATTAGTTATTAAACAACCGTAACGGTCTATTAAAACACTATTTTCTATAGTTGTAATATCGTTCCAACTTTCTTTACTGTGTCTTAAATCATAGCAAAATACTCCTAATTTCTCTAATTCATATTTTTCTATTTTATTTTTATAATCAGTAATAAAATATAACACTAATACACCTACATATCTACTTCTTTTTCGTTATCAGATTTTTCTTTAGTATTAGATTTTTCAAATTTTACAATTTCATAAGGTCTTAATTGAAAAGCTGTTTTATTTTCTTTTTGATATGTTTGTAATTTACCAATTATATGAAAGTAGTCACCTTTTTTGTAACCATCTTCTTGAAATTGATTTAAAAACTTATCCTCTAAATATATAGAATAATAACTTGCTTTTCCTGTTCTACTATTTTGAACTATACTTACATAGCAAAAATCTTTTCCTTGTGTATTTTTTTTAATATCGCTAATAGAAGCAATTTTTCCTCCTATCTCAATACTATTTTTATATTTTTCCATTTTTCATTCCCCCTATCATAAATTTATTAAGTAAAAAGGCCTACTTTTTAGTAGAACCTTTTACTTTATTTTTTTTCTTATTTTTAATATCAGATATAATAACTAAGCTAGCACCAATTGTTATTAGTCCAGCAGTTATTAATCTACTATAATCATGAACACCAGTTTGTGGTAAGTGTGTATTAACTAAGCCAACTTCCACATCTTTTCCATCTTCTATAATTGAAAAATATACTACTTCATCATTTAGAACATAATTTTCAATTGTTTCAAGTTCTTTGATATAATACTCACCATATTCAAGATTTTCAATTTTTACTTGCCCTTTTTCATCAGTAATATATTTCCCTAATAGAGTTCCATCTTTATAATAAATAGCTATCTTAACTCCCTTTAATGGTGTTCCTTTTTCATTGGTTTTTGTAAAAATTAAATTACCAGTTATTATTTTATCTTTCATTGTTGATTTTACAACTTCCCCATTTTCCTTAATGCTAAAATACATTTTTTCGTAATTTAAAGCATAAGGTACAGGAGCACTTTTTTCTAAGATATAATAATCACCATAAGGTATCTCATTTATTACTATTTTACCATTTTCGTCCGTTTTTCCAGTATAGATGACTTCATCAGTTTTAGCGTCATAAATTTCAATTTCAGTATCAGGAATTGCTTTTTCAGTAGAAAAATCTTCTTTTGTGAATTCTAAACTTCCTGTAATCTTTTCATTTTTCATAACACTTTTAACAATTTCGCCATCAATTTTAATTTCAAAATACACTGGTTCATCACTTAATACATAAGATTCAGGACTTTTCTTTTCAATAATTTTATAATGTCCATATTCAAGATTTTCAACAAAAATCTTTCCATTCTCATCAGTTGTTCCTTTATATACTAATTCATTAGTATCCATATTATAAATTTCAATTTCAGCATTTGCTAATGTTTCACCTGTTTTTAAATCTTCCTTTGTAAATTCTAAATTACCAGTTATTTTTTTATCAGTCATAACAGCCTTATAAATTTGACCATCTTCTGTAATTTCAAAATACACTGGTTCTTCATTTAACACGTAAGAATCAGGTGCAACTTTTTCAACAATTCTATAACGTCCATATTCTAAAGATTTTACAACAATTTTACCATTTTCGTTTGTAACACCTTTAAACACTAACTCATTAGTATCAGCATTATAAATCTCAATTTCTGCTCCAGCTAGTCCTTTACCTGTTGCAATATCTTCTTTAGTAAATTCCAAATCGCCTTCTTTTTTCTTATTAGCCATTTTAGCTTTTACTATTTCTTTATTTTCCTTTATTTCAAAATACACTTTTTCATTACTTAATCTATATCCTGTTGATGCTTCTTTTTCTACAATATAATATTTACCTGCAAATAATTCATTAATAATTATTTTACCCTCATCATCAGTAATACCACTAAATACTAATTCATCATTTGAAGTATATATTTCAATTTTTGTATCTTTAATAGCTTTACCAGTTGTAATATCTGTTTTAGAAAATTCTAATTTTCCCTTTTTTAAATAATTTTTATTTTTAAAAGTTTTTGAAATTATAGAAGTGTATTGGTCTTTGTACTCTAAAGTTACATTATAAATTGTTTCATCAAGTATGTAATTATCTAATGTTTTTAATTCTTTTAATGTATATTTACCTAACTTAAGATTTTCAATTCTAATATAGCCTTTATCATCAGTTGTATATTCTTTTATTAAGTTTCCTTTTTCGTCAAATAAGCCAAATGTTACATTTGATAAAGGAGCTTCAAAATAAGTAAAATTACCGTCTTTAATTTCTACTTTTTCACCAATTTTATAAAGTTCAATTAATCCTTTTACTTCTTGGTTAGCAAACTCTAAATCAAGTATATCTTCTCCTAATGTTTCATCATAAACAATTTTAGAATTTTCATTAATTTCAAACTCTAAACCATTTGCATTCCAAACATATCCTTGAATTGGTTGGTCAATTTCTTCTAATCTATATCTACCTGGATATAGCATATCTAAAGTGATAAATTCACCATTTTTATCGGTTTCAAACTCACAATAAGTCGCAACGTTTGGATATGTTCCTTTTTGACAAACGTATTTATTATTTGTAATATCAAATATTTTAAATCTAATTCCACTTATAGGAACTGCATTTCCCTCCATATCGATTTTCTTTACTCTAATTTTAGCCGAATATGGTTCATTTAGTAAAGTAATATATTCATCTTCCTTACTCTTTTCCGTTACTGAAAAATTGATATCCTTTGCCAATTTATAACCACTTATACCTTTGGTTTGTCTAATAATGTAATCGTCAAATGGAAGTTTTGTGCTTGCTGTTGCAGATTCATCTATCGTTATTGTTGCAACTAATTTATTAGTTGTTTTACTAATAATATCGAATTTTGCTCCAACTTCTGCATTGACACCATTTTCAGTTAAATAAGTTTTATTAATATGTAAATTAGTGCTATAAACTTCGTCTTTTGATACTACATTTATTACACCGTCAGCATTTTCCTTTGTTACGGATACTCGATAAGTTGACGGATCTAATCGATAACCAAATGGACTAATTATTTCTTTAACTGTATAATCATTTAGTAATAAAATTCTATCAGTTTCACCGATACAATTATCACCAATTGTTACTTTAGTTACAAGTTTTCCAGTATTATCATAAACTCCATATACTGCACCAACTAATTTTGCTTTACCTTGTGGATTACATGAATTATTATTTTTATCTAACTTTTGAATTTTTATTTTACCTAAATAGATTTTATTATAAAATGTTTTTGTTATATTTAATCCATCTTTAGTAATACTAAAATCTTCTCGTTTAGAATCTAATTCATAATTTTTTCCTGCTTTTGTTTCGATTAAATAATAATCACCTAATAATAAATCAGTTGCCTCTGCCTCACAATTATTATCAATAATTAATTTTTTAATAAATGTTCCATCTTTTTTATATAAAGCAAATTCAGTTCCTGTTAAACTTCCTAAACTTGTTGGATTACATTTTCCCGTATCTTTATCAAGTTTTTTAATTTTAACTTTTCCTAAATACATCTTATCATATACTGTTAATGATACATCTGGTTTTTGAGTAGTAATTTCAAAATAATGCTTATCGTTGTCGATTTCATAATTTTTCCCTGCTTTTGATTCTTGTACGTAATAGCGTCCGATATCTAAATTATCAATACTTACCATACAATCTGGTCCTATTGTTAAATCTTTAACAAATGTTCCATTATCTTTGTATAATTTATAAACTGCTCCAATTAATGAACCACCATTTTGAGCTTTACAAGTTTTATTATCAGCATCATACTTTTTTAAAGTTAATGAACCACCTTTAATAGTTCCACTTATTGATGATGTTACTGAATCAATATTACCTGTTAATATTTGATTTTGATAGTAGTCTGAAATGTAATAAATTGTTGGTCTATCATAGGCTTCACTTTTTTTCTCTAAATTTACTTGATATTTACCTGTGCTAGTTGGTGTTACCGTTAATTTATTTCCATTTATTGTTGCATTACAATTAGTGCAACTAGCAACTTTAAAATTTGCTAAGACATTATTACTATCAGTTAAAACTTTAGATTCCCCTAAAGTTAAATTTGAAGTAGTTCCATTAAAACTAGGTTTCTTATTATGTTCTTCCACTAATCTTTTAATTTCTTTTCTTTCAGCTGAAATATCATATCTTGCACCAGAATCATTATATGTATAATATCCCTCTGGCGAATTTGTTACAGCCTCCCATATCATTGCTTGTGTTGCTAGACGATAATCATTTGTTTGATGTCCAGGATACCACCAACCATAATATGAAATTTGAACTACTTTATCTTTTAATGATGAACTTATTCTTGTATCGTTCCAGTCCCATGATTCTCGATATTCATATCCGTAGTTGGTTTCTACGTGTGGCTCTACACAAAATGTTGGAGCATTATTTACATAAAAAAATGAGGCTTTGTCTACTTCATTTGAACCATCAGCCCAGTGATATGATAAATCCATCTCATAATACAATTTAAGTGTTGCTGCCTTAGGTTTATCTACTATAAATAAACTACTAAGTAACAATACTAAAACATAAAAAAATTTCTTCTTCATTTCTTACCTCCCTTACAATTTTTTTAATTAATTATGAATTACTACATCCATTAACGGTGTAGAATAAATACCCAGCATTTGATGATAATTATTAATTTTTTCATACAAATAATCCAAATGCTTAATTAAAACTTGATATCGTTCAAGCGAAATATCTAAGCCTGCTAATGCTCTAAAATATTCAGCATTAGAAATATTAAGTTTTGCCGTTCGTTGATTAATTAATTTTTTAAAATCATCAGATACTGCAAATTTCATCTCTGCCATTTCCATCACCCCCATTTCATTTAGTTTTTTTACGAGCTCCCTATAAACTCAAAAAAAAAGAATGAATTTAATCACTCTTCACAATATTTTTCTAACTCTGTCCACATTTTTACAATACAGCTTTTTTTGATTCTTTGTAAATAAGTTTTAGAAATACCAATTATTTCGGCAATACTTTCTTCCGATTTATGTTGAAAAAAAGTATTAATTAAATAAACACATTCCGAATTAGTTAATCGGCTACTTACATCTAAAATTGTATTATAAATCTCTGTTGTTAGTATTTGTTTATCAACATATTTTTCAACTGCTTTTTCAATTTGACTTTGACTTGATTTTTGAAAGCATATTTCCTTTGATTCATAAGTAGGAGTTATTCTCATAGCATTTGATACTGGAAATTTATATAGATATTTTGCCGATTTAAAATTATCAAATAATTTTAGTAATTTTTTTCTTTCATTCAAAATATCATAATAATTTAACAAATCTTCGCCTAGTAATTCGTTTTGACTATTACTTATTTTTACATTTTGTTCTATTGCGTCGCAAATGTTTACTAATTGTTCAAACGTTACTATTGCATTCATCACTATTCCTCCTACCTATTAAAAAAGAGATTTCAAGAGTGCATAAAAACACAATTAAAATCTCTTTGATTTTTCTTTACTACTTTCTAAATCTTTTTTCAGTAAACAAATCATAAATGAATCATCCCCTGTAAATATGTGACTTATTTTAATACAATTTATTAAATTGTCAAGAGTAGAAAAATCATACTTATAAAAAAACGAGCTATTTCCTTTCAGAATTAACTCATTTTACCTCATTATACACTACTCTAGTCTATAAACAATAAACTAAATAGTATTTTTTTAGTAAACCAATTAGTAAACCAAATAGTAAACTAAATAGTAAACTAACTTTTTTCAATTATCTTTTCTAAAGTTGTTATTTTCTTATTTTTTATTAGATATTCTAAATAACTATAATAGATAAAAGCAAATATTTTATTTTTAAAAGTTCTATCAAGCAAACCACCTGCAACATTTTTTGTATCATCTATTGAAATAAAAACTTCATAACAATTTTTTTCTACTACATATTTTAAATTATTGTATAATGTATAATTTTCTTTGTAATTAATTGAACTTATTATTTCTTCTTTTTCTAAATTTCTATCTACAAAATTAGAATAATTTCTTAATCTCTTAGCAATATATCTATAAGTATATTCATTTCTTATATTAATTTTTTCTACTTTATTTTTATTATTATAATAGTTATGAATGCCTTTTGCACAAGAATATAATATTTCAATTGCTAAAGCCTGGTCTTTAATGTCCCCTTTACATTCTTTATTATTTAAAAAATTTGTTAAAAATATTTCTCTTGATAATTCGTTATAGCCCAAAATTTTATTCTTTTCTCTTTCAGTATATAAATCGCCTAAATGAATTTCTTTAAATGGTTCTTTATTTACTAGAGGATTACTAAAAATATAAATATCGAAATGCTCTAAGCCACCAACTTTTTCTTCATCATTTGTTCTTTCACTTATTTCTTTAGATTGATAACTATGTACTTGAATATTTAAAAGATGTCCTATTTCAATATTTATTCTCTCATGTCTAATTCTACCATTACTTTTATAAAAATCTCTTGTTTCAATCCACTCTCTTCTCGACACTCCGTTATGTATTAAATTAAGATTTGCAGTTGTTATTGTAAAACCGTTTTTATTATAAAATGTTAATAAACCATGATAATCTTTCTCACCATATTTATTAAATTTAGGGTTTGAATTTTCGTTATAGTAATTAGGAATATTTTGATTTTTAAATAATCTTTTATAATCATCTATTGTTAAAACATTCATCTCATCATTTGGCGTGAATACTTTTGAATATACATCACCACTAGTAATTTTTTTGTTTCCCCCTAAACTATCATTTATTTTAATAAAATCACTTAATAAATCTATAAAATGATATCCACTATGAAACAATTTCCCATAACCATACTTGTAAGGATGATTTTCTTTATCCATATCATGTGGAAACTCCCAAGCACCGTCAGAATGGAATATTTCAATATTAGTTATTGGCATTTGATATTTATCTACAATTTTTTGCAATTCTTTTTTAACTAATTCATAACCTTTGTGATATTGTCTTTGACACATTACCTTACAAGATGATTTTGAATTGTTTGCTAATTCTAATAATTCATAATATTGTTTTCTTATTTTTTCTATACTAGATAAACTAGTCATATTTTTTGTTACAGTAATTGGCTTATCAGTTAATACATTTATATTATTTTCTAAGGCAAATTTTAAATACATAAAATGAGCCTTTGGTTCAGTTGAAATCATTATATGACTTATTTCTAAAACTTTACAAATAGCTAATAAATTACTTTTAATTTCTTTTGATAATTCTTCTTTGTCCTTTAATTCGTCATTAATAGTAAAAATCTTAGTATTTTTAAAACCATTTTCATCTAAATATTGCCTTACTTGTCCTTTCTTACTATCTAAATCTACAACTAAAGATAAATTAACATTATGTTTTTTAAAATAATTTATATATATTCTTTTGGCGTGTGGACCTAATCCTATTAAAGCTACGGATATTTTGTTTGATTTCATATTCATAATAGGACCTCTTTTCTTTAATTGTTTCCTATTATAATTATGGATATTATTTTTGTATAATATAAATTTTATATATTGCTATATAAAAAATGAATAACAAATTTTAATTGTTATCCACTCCATATAAACGCTTATAATAATTTAATATTGCATAATCTCTTTTTACAATAAATCTTGCGTGATAAACACTCATATTACCTTCAAATTTAGATCCGATTAATTTTTTCTCACAATCTTTAATTTTTTTCATTGCTTCTTCAATATCTAGCCAAAGCAAACTTGCTTCTTCACCTTTTTCTTGTTCCGTTAAATTTAAAGTTTTATTATCTTTTACAACGTGAGCAACATAAACATAAGAAGTTTGTTTAAAATTATCATGTGATTTTAATTCCTCAACCGTTCCTAAACAGTCATCTATTTCAATAATACAACCTGTTTCTTCTAAAGCCTCACGTTTAAATGCTTTAATTGGTTCTTCATCTTCTTCCATTCCACCACCAATTAATTTATACTCACGTTTTGCCTCTTTATATAATATTGCAATTTTACCATCATTATTTAAGATAATGCCTCTTGCCCCAAATCTAATTCTTGGATTATTAAATGGAATAATTTCTAAATCTAAATCTTCATCTGTTATTTTTTTAAAACACTTCATACTTCACCACTTCTTTTTTTTGTCCTAACGTAATTTATTTTATCATATATCTTTTATAATTAAAATAAAAATAAACTGACACATAAGCCAGTTATTTTTTAATTTAATTATTGTTCAATAACAATTCTACAAACTTTTTTGCAATATTATTTATAGAGCTTTTAGAATATATTACTCCAATACTATTTAATGGCATTTTTTCTTTTAAATTTAAAATTTTTAAGTCATTAGTTATTGCCTCATCTTCAATAAAATATCCTATATAATTATTTTGCTTTATAAAATCAGCCATTAATTTTGAATCAGGCATTTCAATATTAGGTTTCAATTTAACATTATATGTTTGTAAAAATTCGTCTAAATATTGCCTTCTTCTTGATGAACCTGGAATTACTAAATTATATTTACTTAAATCTTTTAATGACTTAATATTATTTTCAATTTCTTCATAATATTTTTTTGAGCAAGCAAAACAAGTATTAAATTTATCAAATGACTTTATTGCCATATCATCTTTTTCACTAAAATTTATTTGAGGTAGATAATCTATTAAAATATCAATTTTATGATTTAATAAATATTCGTTTAAGTTCTTAGCACTATCAGTAATAATTTTAATTTTTACTTTAGGATAATTTTTACTAAAAATATTTAAAAATTTACATAGTTTATTATCAGCTATATTTCGTGTAGTTCCAATAATTAAATTACCACTTAATTCATCACTAAATAAATTTTTGGAATAGCTTTCGATACTATTAAAATTTTTATCTAATTGTTCAAACAACTTTTCCCCATCACTAGTTAATGTAATACCTTTGTTACTTCTATTAATTAATTTTAAATGTAACTCATCTTCTAAATTTTGAACACTTTTACTTAAATTCGGTTGAGCCAAACAATATTTTTTAGCTGCTACAGTAAAACTTTTTTCCTTAGCTACTAAATAAAAATCATACATATTTGCAAGACTGTTTCTTATATTCACGATATATCACCCCTAAAATTTGTTTTATATACTACATCAAAATATATAAAATGTCAATTTTTTACAGTAATAACTTTTGATTAACTTTTATTTAATTAACTATTATTTTATAAGCAAAACAAGAAAACATTTAATTGTTTTCTTGTTACTAATTTTTTCTCTAATAAGCATTTTGTCTATTTCTTCATTTTTTAATAATTTTTTTTGCTTTTTATCTGTCCGTTTTCTAACTTAGGTGCAATTTTTCATTACAAACTAATTCAAATTCTTATTTATTTTATCCATTCAATTGGACATGTTCATCTAACTTTAAATCATCTATAAAATCAATACTTATAATATGTTCATCTAATTTACTTTCGCAAAAAACAATTTCACCAGAATATTGAAATTTCCAATCAGGATTAGAATCGTCCTTTTTAAAGACTATTCTTATTTGAGGTCTTCCAATATTATTCTTTATATATTCGTCAGAATATACAGAACCATAAAATTCTCTTAAACATATTTCTAGCATAAAATCCAAAATTTTATCTTTTTCTTTTAAATATTTTTCTGCAATTCTATTAGCATATTCAACAGTTTCTTCATCAAAAATATTATTATTAATTAATATTAAGTATTCTTTACTCTCAAAAACATATTCATCCTCAATATAATATTCTGGATTACCATAATTAAAATCTTCTTTCTTCATAATTTATTTCCTTTCTTATATAATAAAATTACTATATTCTTTAATAATTGTAATTAAAAAATAAAGGAATGTCAACACCATTTGTTTTAGCATTTGTTTTCACGTTAATCCACTATTTCTATAAACCACTAATATCTACTTGCTACATTAAGTACCTTTTTATTTTTGACGTTTTAGCATTTTATTAATGCTAGTATATAAAACATTTATAAATAATAATTCAATTAATGTAAAAACAATCGTAACATTATTTACAAACCCTAAGCTAATAAATGTTACTGAGCCATTATAATCAATACCGAAACTATCAGCAATATATATTCCAAAAGAATGGTTAATCTTAATTAAAATATAAACTAATAGAGCAAAGAAAACATATTTAAGAATTTCAATTATATCTTTAAAAATTATAATTATTACATCCATAATATCCATACTTATCGCCAACTTTACCTAGTTATAATATACTTGTTTTTTTGCATAAAGTAAACACTTTTCTTTAACACTTGTGCAAAAGACTTTTGTTTAACAGTTATATAAAATAAATTATACATTTATATGGAGGATTATTATGAATATGACTAGTAAAGAAATACTTGCAATGAATTTAAAATATTATCGTTTAAAATATAATTTATCTCAAGAAAAATTTGCTGAAAAAATTGGAAGTAACTTAGTATATATTAATCAATTAGAAAACTGTAAAAGAAAAGTAACTATTGATATGCTTGATAAAATTGTAAATGGAATTAATAAAAATATTGATTCAAAAATAAAATTAACAAGTTCTGAATTATTAAAATATAATCCTAGTCATGTTACAAATTATATTAGAATTGATTCCAAAAATAAAAATTCCTAGTTTTAACAATTTAGGAATTTTTTTTAATTTATTATAATTTTTTTATTAATTTAATGATTCTTCAAATGACTTCCAGTTTGAAGCAATAATACTAGATTCATCAGTTTCATGATTTATAAAAGCAATTTCATTAGTAGTTTTTTCATAAGCTATTTTATTTCCAAAAGGGTCTAAAGCTATAGTAATAAAGTTTACACTATTAGATGATTTATTAAAATTAATAATATATTCTTCATCTTCTTCATTAAATGATAATAGTCCTCCAAATACTCTTTGCGTTCCATCAGCTAAGTAAAAAATATTATTTTCTGGTGTTCCGTAATTATTTTTTAAAATAAATTCTTTAAAGTCATTAGGAAAAACATAACCTAATTCCTTTTCTACTTTTTCAATATTTTCAATTGTTGTTGGCTTAACATATTTCCATTCCATAAACATCCTTCTTTCTTTCTAATACAATTTTAACAAATTTTTTATAAAAAGTCTTTATTTAATCAAACCCTGTTAGAGCTTTTTTAAATATTAAAGAAATTATCTATACCTATTACACCATCATAATAATAATTCATTATTTCAATAGCTAATTTAATTTTACTTTTATTAATTACTTTACTACTCAAATATTCATTAATTATTTCCGTAATTAACATATCATAATAAAATGTTATTGAACCATATTTAGAATTAATTAATAAGGTAACTAATTCTGTAATCTTTTCATCTATTTCTTCTTCTAAATTAGCTAATAAATATTCATTTATATTTACTTCTTCGCCATCAACTAACATATCATTTCCTAAAATAGTTGATAATTTTTTTTGTAGTGGTAATTTTTCTTTTTCAATATCTTCTATTAAATAATTTTTGTATTGTAAAGTTTTTTCAACTGTATATTTAGAAAGTTCTTGGTCTTTTTCTAAAGTATTTTTAGGAACTAAATTTCCTTTAACAAAATCTTTATCACTAGTTTTATTAAATTCGATAATTTGATTACTTTCAATATCAATTAAAACCCAATACTCTCCTTTAATTTGTTCATCTTTACTCCAAACATTATCTTTACCATGAGTTAATAAAACTCCAACATATAACTTATCATCAATAACTCTTAACATTGGATATAATGGAGCATAATCAGTTAAACCTTTCTTCTTCTTTTCTTCATTAACAATATTTAAATATTTATCTAAATTTAAACTATTCATCATATTCCTCCTTTATTTTTTTCCTAGCTTTAAATAAAAAATATTTAACATTACTTTCAGTAGTATTTAATTTTTCACTAATTTCTTTGATGCTTAAATCTTTAAGATAATACATTTTAAAAATATTTTGTTCTTTTAAAGTTAAACCTATATTATCTAAATTATTAATAATTTCTTTATAGATTATTTTATCTAGAGTAGTATCTTCATAACCTACATTATCAATAAGATTTGTTTGTCCTTTTTCTTTAACATAACTTTTAGCTTTATGACACCAAATATTATAAGCAATCTTCCATATTAAATTTTCTAATTTATCAACTTTAATATTTTTATTAAAATAACTAAAAATTGCTAAAAAAACATTATTAGTTAAATCTTCGGCATCTTCTTTATTATTAGTCTTTTTTAAAGACCAATTATAAATTTGATAATAATATTTATCATAAATATCGTTCACATAATCACCACAATTCTTTTAAATGCTTAGCAAAAACTGTTTAATTTTTTAATATAAGCGTCATAATTTACTTTTCTTTATAACATATAAATTACCTCTTTCATATATAAAGTGTTATATATTTAAAAAAGGTTAGTTATTTTTTTATTAAACGAATAATAATTCTAATTGTTGAA
>CANQSO010000004.1 GCA_947626535.1 uncultured Bacilli bacterium
TTACCTCACTTTTTTACTTTTTCTATATACTAATTATACCAAAAAAGTACGATAAAATCGAGGATTACAGCCAATTTCTAATGGAAAAAATTTTAAAATGTCAAGCTCTAAAATGGGCTATTTTTTGTCTCTGAAACAATATTTTTTATTCAAAAAAATTTATGTATAATTTTTCTTTAAAACCCATTTTTAAGCTTATATAGCAACATTTATATCTTGCTTAATCATTTTTGATGCCATTTTTTCACTTGACATTCATTATTTTTTTTTACATTTTTTGACGTGGCCGTGAATAGTAACATTATTTTCGTTACTAGATTGTTCATAAGAGATAATTTTTTTTACATTTTTTGACGTGGCTGTGAATAGTAACATTATTTTCGAAGATTATAAGTTATAAAATTAATACCATTTTATATTTACATTATAATAATTCAGTCATATATATTGGGATATATAAAATACCATTTTCTTCTTTTAAATCTTTTGTATGAATAATTATTGCTTTATCTAAATAATCATTATATTTTTCTTTTAATTTATTTAATGAAGAATACTTATATCTTTTACTAGATTTTACTTCAATTGGAACAATATTATGTTTAGAAGTAATCTTATTAGCAGATATTAAAAAATCAATTTCCATTGTACTATCTGAATCATTTCGATTATTTTTGGAAAAAAAGTATAATTTTCGACCATTACTTACTAACATTTGAGCTACAATATTTTCAATTATCATTCCTTCATTAAAAGACAGATTATCAAATAATATTTTTTTATAAATTTCATCATTTATTATTTGTTTCTCATTGAAAGTCATAGTAAGTAACAAACCGGTATCTAGAAAATAACATTTTAAACTATTATCATTAATTCTTTGTCCTAAACCAATATTAGGCTCAGTTGTATTATAAGCAATGTTAATTAAAGAAGCATCAGAAAGCCAATAAAATGCTCCTTCGTAATTTCTATATCTTGCTGTGTCATCTAAAACTGATAAATTAAACTTTTTTTCATGTTTTTGAAGTTGAGAAGGAATTGTATCAAAAATTTGTTCAACTTTTAAATTTAATTCATCAGCATGTTTTCTAATATCTTCACGATATAAGTTTATAATATTTCTTTTAATTTTATCAGTAAGTTGAAAATCTCTTCCATTACGATATTCATTAACAGCTTGAGGCATTCCTCCTACAATTAAATATTCTTTAAAATAATCCATTGCTTTACGATGTAGAGCTTGACCTAAAGGTTTTTTATTATTATAGCATTCTCTTATATAATCCATTAAAGTTATATTCCCCATTGCCCATAAAAATTCTTCAAAATCCATAGGTGTCATTTTAATTATTTCTTCTTCAGAAGGAATTAAGATATCCTTAACATTTTTTTTGATAGATATTAAAGAGCCAGTTTCAATATAATCATATCTACCATCCATAACTAAATGTTTAATAGCTCCTCTAGCTTTAGGACAAAACTGAATTTCATCAAAAATAATTAATGATTCTTTTTCATATAATTTTGTTTCATAGTATTCTGATAAATAAGTGAATAAATAATCAAGATTATCTAAGTAAAGCGAAAACAATTTTTTAATTTCATCGGAAACTTTAGAAAAATCAATTAAAATAAAAGACTTGTAATTTTCTTTAGCAAATTCTAAAGTAATATAGCTTTTGCCAACCCGTCTTGCTCCTTCAATTAATAGAGCACTTTTTCCTTTGCTTTCTTCCTTCCATTTTAAAATTTCATTATATATTTTTCTTTTCATATCAAAATTCCTTTCTAATTATTAATATTTTAACACGAAATCAAAAATAACAAAATACTTATTTTGCACGAAATCAAGATTAATAAAGTGCCAAATTTGCACGAAATCAAAAATAATAGCCATTTTCGTTGACTATTATTATTTTTTGTATTTTAAAGTTCTATTTTTTTACTTTTTTTAAAATGTTTAGAAATTGTTGTTGCAAAAAAGGCTTTGTAAATTTTTCTTCCAGTAATAGAACGGTATTTTTATATCTATTATAGGCATTATTGTAATTACCTTGTAAAATTTGTTTAACAGAATAAAGGACTATTGTTTCATAAATATAATTATATATAGTATCAGCTTGTTCAGTTTTATTTATTGTTTCAACAATTACAGGCGCAACAGAATAGTAATGTTTAATATCTTCCTCGGATACATATTTATCCCTAAACCATCTTAATACTTTTAATTCGTAACAATTATCGTCAAAATTTTCTTTTAAATGTCTCATACATGCTGTAGTTAAATAACAACTTGTATCAGTTTTTGATGTTTTGCCATCTGGTCCATGTTCTACAATTTGTCCTTTACCAGTATCGGTATTAATATTAATATGGATAGCTGAATGGCCTTTTTCTGAAGGATTTTTATCATATATAGAATATGATGAATTTGATTCATTACCAGTCATCTTAGAATAATGACCATCATCGTGTTTATAGCCATATTTATCTTTCTCACCCATTATATTTTTCCCTCCTTTATCTTTTGCTCTAATATAAATTCAAATGCATAAAATTCATTACTGATATGGTCAGTTATTAATGAAAAAGTATTATCAATATTTAATTGATAAACTAAATTAGAAATTTCTTTAACATTTTCTAAATCAATTTTTTCTTTTAATTTTATAATACTATTTTCTAAAAAATTGATATCAACATTATTTAAATTATATTTGTTTGCTTTTTTAATTTCGTTAATATCATTAAGAATATTATCTAAATGTTCTATCATAATTTAATTCCTTTCAATATATTTAATCTTCTAATTTTACACTAACAATTTTAGATACACCTTTTTCTTGCATCGTTATGCCATATAGAGTATCAGCATATTCCATTGTTCTTTTCTTATGAGTAATTAAAATATATTCACTCTTAGCTTTTTGTTCTTGTAAGTACTTACCAAAAGTATCAACATTAGCTTCATCTAGTGCTGCTTCTACTTCATCTAAGATACAAAATGGTACTGGAAAAACATTTAAAATAGCAAATAATAAAGCAATAGCTGTTAAAGTTTTTTCACCACCAGATAAAAGCACAATATTATCAAGTTTTTTACCTGGAGGTTCCGCAACAATTTCAATTCCAGTCTCTAAAATGTTATCAGGTTCAGTTAGTTTTAACATTCCTCTTCCACCTTTGAATAAATCTTTAAAGACAACTTCAAATTCTTTAGAAATTAAATCAAAAGTTTTAGTTAAGCGTTCAACCATCTTTTCATCCATTTCTTTAATAATACTTTCTAATTCTTCAATAGCTAAAACTAAATCTTCTTTTTGACTACTTAAAAATTCATAACGTTCATTAATACGGTTAAATTCATCAATACTTCCTAAGTTAACCATTTTATAATTACTTAATTTAGTTTTTAACATTTTAGCATTTTCTTTAGCTAAGTCATAATCCATATCTAAAATATAAGTAACTTTAGCTTTATCAAAAGTAATATGATATTCTTCACTTAAATGATTTAAAAGATAATCCATTTTAATATCAATTTTATTTTTTCTAATTTCTAATTCATTTAAATCATTAATAATAGTGTGTAATTCGGTATTTTTCTTTCGATATTCTAATTCTTCTTCAGCTAATTTACTTGCTAAATCACTTTTTTCTTTTCTTAAATTTCTAATTTTAGTATTAGTTAATTCTTTTTTGGTAGCTATATCTTTTTCTTTAGCAAGTAGTTTTTCGATTTCTTTTTCAATTCCCCCATTTTTTAGAGTATCAGTTCTTTTTAAACTTTGAACGGTATTTAATAAATCTTTTTCAATATTAGCTAACTTTTCTTTTAATTCATTTACTTCTTTAGTTAAAACATAATGATTATTTTGAACTTCTAATCTTTTAGTTTCTAATTCTTCTAATTCTTTTGCTAAACTATCATTATTTTTATTTAATTTATTTTTTTCTTCTTGTAAGATTTTTAATTCGGTTTCTTTCTTTTCTAATTCTAATTTATCATTTAAAGAATTATTAACTTTAATTGTACCACCACTGATACTACCACCAGCATGAGTAATTTCACCATCTAAAGAAACAATTCGATATTTATAATCTAATTTTTTAGCTAACTCATTCATTGCATTCATATCTTTGGTAATTAAAACATTTCCTAATTGATTTTCAATGATATTTTGAAATTCACTATTATAAGAAATTAAATCAGAAGCAACACCTATAAAACCAAGACATTTTTGGGCAACTTTAATAATATCTTCGCTTACTTTACGACCTTTAATGACATTCATTGGAAAAAAAGTTACTCGTCCTAAATGGTTATCTTTTAAATAATTTATAGCATCTTTAGCATTTAATTCATTTTCTACAACCACAAAATTAGTAGAACTAGCTAAGGCTACTGAAATAGCTAAACTATAATCATTTTTAACCTCAATTAATTTACCAATAGTTCCTTTAATACCTTTTAAACGGGGATTATGTAAAATATTTTTAACAGCAACAGGCATATTATTATCTTCTAAAATATTATTTTTTAAAATTTCTATTTTATTTTCTAATAAAACTTCTTCTCTAATTTTATTTTGATAAACTAAATCATTATTTCTTTTTTTATTATTTAATAAAAGACTTTTTTCATCAATACTTCCTAATTCATTATTAATAGTATTTAAATTATCTTCTTTTTCTTTTAAATTAAAAGTTACTAAAGATTTTTCTTTTTCTAAATTAGTTTCTTTTTCTTTATTTAATAAATATTCTTCATCTACTTTTGTTTCATCAACCGCATATTTTTGTCTTTCTAAAATAAGATTTTTTTCACTTTCAATATTAGCTAATTTTTCAGTTAAACTAGTATATTCTTCATTTAACTTTTCTATTTCTTCTTCTATTTCTAAACTTCTCGTTTTATAATTTTCTAATTTACTACTATCTAAAGTATTTTCTGATTCAATATTTAATTTTTCATTTTCTAAAGTTTTTCTTTTTCTTTCTAATTCTTCTAATTCTTCATGATTTTTTTTAATATCATAAGTAGTTAGGGAACGATCAATTTCTTCATATTCATTTAAAAGGGCTAGATAAGTTCTGGCTTCTTCACTTTGTTTTTTTAAAGGTTCTAAATTAACTTCTAACTCATCAATTACTAAATCAACTTTTTCTAAATTATCTTTAGCTTTTTCTAATTTTCTTAAACTTTCTATTTTGCGATTTTTATATTTTAAAACTTTACTAGCACTTTCTAGAATAACTCTTCTTTCTTCTGGTTTAGCAGTTACAATTTTTTCAATGCTTCCTTGACTAATGATGTTAAGTGAATCACTACCTATACCACTATCTAAAAAAAGACTAGTTACATCTTTTAGGCGAACTTTAGCATTATTAATATAATATTCATTTTCCCCAGTTTTATATAATATTCTTTTTACTTCAACTGTTTCTAAATCGGTATTTAAAAAATGGTCAGTATTATCAAATTCTAAAGCTACTTCGGCTCTTTTTAAACCACTTCTTGATTCACTACCAGCAAAAATAACGTCAACCATTTCTTTAGAACCACGTAAACTTTTAACTGATTGTTCTCCTAAAACCCATCTTACAGCATCAACTATATTACTTTTTCCTGAACCATTAGGTCCGACAATAGCCGTTATATTACTTTTTAATTCTAAATCAATTTTATCGGCAAAAGATTTAAAACCATTAATTCTAATACTTTTTAATTTCATACTTCACCTACTTAGCTCTTTTTTGATAGGCTGCAAAAGCTGCTTGTTGCTCAGCTTCTTTTTTACTTTTACCAGTACCCCTACCATAAACAATTCCATCAATTACTACTTCCATAATAAACTCTTTATCATGAGCTGGACCACTTTCACTAACTAATTCATAAGTTAAACTCTTTCGATCAGTTTGAACAAGCTCTTGAAGTAAAGTTTTATAATCTCTTAAAAAATGTGTATCTCCTTTAATAAAAGGCAAGATTATTTCTTCAGCATAACGTTTAGCAACATGAAATCCACAATCTAAGTAAATCGCGCCTAAAACACTTTCAAAAACATCAGCTATAATGGTGTCATTAACGTCTTTTTTCTGACCTTTACCAACTAAAATATATTTATCTAAACCAATTGTTTTAGCATATGTTGCTAAAGCTTTTTCACAAACAAAACAAGCTCTTTCTTTACTCATTGCCCCTTCTTTTAAATCAGTATGTAAATAAAAATATTCACTGGTAATTAGTTGTAAAACCGCATCGCCTAAAAACTCTAAACGTTCATAATTTTTAGTATGACGTTCATTGGAATAAGAACTATGAGTAAAAGCTTCAAGCATCAATTTTTTATTTTTAATTTCTATGTGATATTTTTTAAAAAATTCATCGAAGTTCATCTCGTCACCACTTTCCTAAATATTATACTATGTATAACTTAAAATGTAAATTAAGGAAATAAAAACTTCATCACAAATCGTTTTACAAATAAAGATAAATATAGTAAAATGTTATTGGGTGGTTAGATGAAAAAGGCCCTTATTTTTTTGATTAAATGTTATCAAATTACCCCTCTTGCTAGTCATAGTTTTTGTAGATGCACTCCAACTTGTAGTAACTATATGATTGAAGCAATAGAAAAATATGGGTGTTTAAAAGGATTAAAATTAGGGATTAAGCGTATTTTAAAATGTAGACCAGGTGGTATTTATGGATATCAACCTTTAGAATGGAGTAAAGAAAAATGAAAAAATTATTTTATAGTGTGATATTATTTAGTTTACTGTTTATTACAAGTGGTTGCTTTGATTGGAATAACTTAGATAATGCCACAATTTATACAACTGTATATCCAATTGAATATTTAGTTGAAAATTTATATTCTAATTATAAAAGTTCTAGTTCAATATATCCGCCAGGAGCTGATGTCGTAAATTACTCACTTACTGATAAGCAGGTTTTAGATTTTAGTAAAGGAACTTTATTTGTTTATAATGGTATAACTAATGAAAAACAAATTGCTAAATCATTTATTAATAAAAATAAACAAATGAAAATAATTGATGTTGCTCAAGGATTAAAATATACTTATGGGGTTGAAGAATTATGGCTTAGTCCAAGTAATTATTTAATGCTTGCTACTAATTTTAAAAACAATTTAGAAAAATTAGTTGGTAGTAAATATACTAATGATGAAATTGAAGCTAAATATCAAGAGTTAGAAGAAACCTTATCAATAATGGATGCTGAAATAAGGAAAATCGCTACACTTGCTAAAGAAAATAATTGTAATACCTTAGTTGTCACTAAAAAAATCTTTAAATTTTTAGAAAATTATGGCTTTAATATTATTTGTTTAGAAGATTATGAAGAAAATTCAGCTAACTTAAATGTTTTAAAAAGCAACTTTAGAAATGGGACTTATAAATACCTATTTAAAAGAAATGATGAAGAAAATAATGAAGTTATAGAAGATTTAAAAAAGAATTATAATGCAAATGTTTTAGATATTAATATGATGAATACTTTAACAAATGAAGAAAGCACTTATTTAACTATTATGAATGAATTTGTAACTGATCTAAAAAATGCAACTAACTCATGAAAAAAAACTTCCATATGGAAGATTTTTTTTATTTGTTTTCTAAAGACTTAATTTCTTCTTTAGTTAAACCTGTAAAATTTACTATCTTATCAATTGGTTCATTTGCATCTAACATTTTCTTAGCAATTTCTAAGCTATTACTTTTTTTACCTTGTTCAATTCCTTGTTCAATTCCTTGTTCAATTCCATCCTCTTTACCATTATTATAGACCATTTCTTGGTCAAGCTTCTTTTTGTCATAATATAATAATTCATCTAAGTCATAACTTAACTTTTCAGCTTCTTTTAAAAATTCTCTCATAAAACTTCCCTCTTCATATAATTCATATAATATATTTTTATTATTACACACAAATATATATAATGACTTTTCTAATTCATCTGTAATATTATTATAGCCTAACTTTTCTAAATATTCAAGATTTATATCAATATAATGTATTCCTAAATTTCTTGGCATTAATAAATTTTTTTCAATCATTTCACTTTCATAAATAAATTTATTTTGACCAAAATAATCAAATCCATCAATATTAATACTATACACTTCTTTCAAATTTTTATAATCACTGTTAGGTAATAAATCTCTTAAATATAAACAACATACATAAGAAAAATTTTTCTTAGATAAACTTTTATAATCGCTATAATTTATTTCTAATGAAATATAAATTTTATCATTTTCATATACTAAATCAGCTTCAGAATTAATATTTTTATCATTTAAAGCTATTTGGGGATGCATTATTTTAAAATCTCTTTTAAGGTTTTCTATGGGAACCTTTATTACTTTACTAATTATTAGATATAACAAATCTTCACTGGCTTTAGAACCATTAGTAAATAACTTCTTAACAATTCGATCACTTAACATATAAAATTTTTCCTTTTTATTCTCTTCTTTTTCATCAATAACTTCGTTTTTCATCAAATTAATCCTCTCCTTCCATGTTGCTTGAAAAACATTTAAAATTTAAGAACTTTCCATAGAATCCTCCTCTCACAAAAGGTAATCTAATTTACCTTTCTACTAATATATTACCTATAAGGGTATCGATTTCCTTTTTTTTAGGTTAAAATGAAGCAAAAAAAATATGTGCAATTTTGCACACATCTTTTTTACTATTAACAATTAAAGTTATTTATCTATTTTAGATGAATTAATACAACAAAATAAATCTAAAATAAAAACTAAAATAAAAAAGAATACAATTATTTTCATATATTAATCACCTATTTAATTATATGAAATAATTATTACTCTTTTTAATTAACAGGTCTAATTATTTTAAATAAATTATAAATTAGACAACCTAAAATAGCTCCACAAAAATCAATTAGAACATCCATTGCTTGAGGACTTCTTCCTCCAACAAAAGATTGATGAAATTCATCACTTATAGCATATAATAGACAAAAAATTGATACAATAATAAATTCTTTTTTAGTAATTTTATAATATTGCTTTATTAAATTAATTGTTAATAAAGCTAAGATTAGATATATACTAAAATGACCTAATTTGCGAATGAAAAATTTACACCAAGGTGTTGATAGGGAAATATGAAATATATTTTCAAACATTTTTAATATACCATTGGAAACCCCACTACTAGACTCACCATTTTGAGATGAAAAGAAAAAGATTAAAAGAAGCCATCCAATAAATAAAATCCAAGCTAATATTTTTTTTCTATTCATCAGGTGTTTCCAATACTTCATTTAATTTAGCAATTGCTTCAGTTACAGTTTCCATTTTTGGTTCCATTACATATAAGTTTTGATTAGGATAACTATAAGTCGGTAACATATTCCCACTACCATCAACATTCTTAGTTTCAATATGCCATGAACGCATATCATCTAATTGCATTTTAACAAGACTAGTTATATCATCAGAAGTTAAATTTGTTTCAAAAGTTCCATCTAACGCTCCTAAAATACTATTATAATTATTAATAATTGTGCTTGAACTTGTTACTTTATCAATGATTAAGCTAATTACTTGTTCCTGATTTTCACCACGATGACGATCTCCTGTGTCATAAGCATGACGTTCTCTAGCAAAAGCAAGAGCACAAGCACCACCAACGTTATTTAAACCTGGGTAGAATGTACAGCTATGATTTGTCCAACAATTAAAGGAATAATCTACATCAGAATTAATACTTAAACCTCCAATAGCGTCAACTAAATTAACAACAGCATTAAAGTTAACTCTTAAATAATAAGGTATTTTAATTTCTAATAAATCTTCAATTGTGGCCATGGAAAGTTCTATTCCACCTATTGTACCTGAATGAGTTAATTTATCTTTTAATCCTTCAGTTCCATGAAGTTGAACATAATAATCTCTTGGAATATGTATCATTAAAATATTTCTAGTATTAGGATTAATTGCTAAAATAATATTTACATCGCTTAAACTTCTAGAAGGTAAATAATTACTTCTAGTATCTATTCCACTTAAATATAAGACAAATGGCTCTTTTGTAACATCAATACCAGTATCTGTAACTCTTTTTTCAGTAGTTATTGTAACCGTATCTAAAACTTTAACTTTTTCTTCGTATTCATCATCAACTTCTATTTTAGCATCATAATTACCTGAATTAACTATAGCAATTAATTCTGTATCTTCTTTTACTTCATCCATTAAACTTACAATATCATCAACGTATTCAATATTAACACTTACTTTACGTTTAATTGCTCCTTCATATTCTGTTAAATCTTCTAAATCTTTAAATGTTTTTACTGTATGATCTTTAATATCTTCTAATTTTTCATAAGAAGAATTAGCATTAACTAAAATATTATAAACATTAGTTTCAAAATGAGCTCCTAAATTGCTTCTTAAAAATGATATCGTGTCATTAATTTGATAAATAGCATATCCTTCAATAAGCATGAATAAAACGGCAAAGATATCAAGAGCAATTAAAACAACTTTTTTAGTGTGCTTTTTAAAAACAATTAAACCATGAATACATCCTAAAATAATTAAAACAATTACTACGGAGATAAAATATTTAAATGGTAAAATATTAGCATCAAAAATAAAATATCCTAATACAAGCATTAGGATAATTGATAATCCCCATATAGCTTTGCTAGCAACAACATATTTCAAACTTTTTTTCTTTTTTCTTTTTTTATTTTGCATTTTACAACCTCTTTTCTAGAAGATTATATCATGAATTAATAAGAAAGTAAAACTCCGGCCAAATTCAAAATTATTCTACATTTTTAATGTTGTAATTGGTACAACGTAAATGCCATCTTCTCTTTGATATGCAATTTTTCCAGCAGTTAAAATCATTAAAAATGATGGTTTTTTCATTTTATCTGTATCAATAACTTTTTCTAATTTCAATAAATTTTTAGCAGCTTCTTCAATAGATTCATCGGAACCAATTTTTATTTCAACCGCTCCCCAATTTCCATTTTTTAGATGAATAATTGCATCACATTCTAAACCAGATTTATCTCGATAAAAAAATACATCACCATTTATACAATCAGCATAAATTTTTAAATCTCTTAAACATAAAGCTTCAAATATAAGTCCAAACGTGTTAAAATCCATTAATAAATCTTTGTCACTTGCTCCTAAAGCTGCTACAGCTAATGATGGATCAACAAAGCATCTTTTATTTGTCGTACGAATATCAGTTTTACTTCGTAACTTTGGTTTCCATGCCATTACATCATCTATTATGTATAGTTTAGATAAAGCATTTAAGTAATCAGCAATTGTTTTTTCAGAAATTTCAGCATCATTATATAATGTATCTTCCTTAATTGTAGTCAAATTAGCTGTAGTACAAATATTTCTTGCAAGACTTTTTAATATTATTCTTAATCTTGTAGGATTTCTAGTAATTTCGTCAACTGTATTAATATCATTTGATATTACTGATTCTAAATAATCACTTGCTATTATTAATGCTCCTTCATTATCTGCAGTTAAAGAATCCGGCCAACCACCTCTTGCACATAAAAAAGCAATATCTTCTAATTCTTTATCAGAATAACCATTTATTTTTTTTTGATTAAATAAATCTTCTAATGATACTTCACCTGTAGAATCATTTGATTCATAAAGGCTCATTGTTCTCATAAATAATTTAATTATTCTTCCTGTACCAGTATGTTTCGGTTGTTCTTTTCTAGGAGTTGCAGAACCTGTAAGTATATATTGATTTTTTAAACCAGTATTATCTATATCATAACGAATTGCATCCCAAAGCATTGGAGCGTCTTGCCACTCATCGATTAACCGTGGTTTTTCGCCAGTTAACAATAAGTCTGGACGAGTTTGGGCTATTTCCAAATTATTTTTTCTTGTTGATGGATTTTGTAGTTCTAAATAACTTTTAGCAATTTGCTTAGCAGTAGTTGACTTTCCACACCATTTTGGACCTGTTATTAATATAGCTCCATATAATTTTAAACGTTTAGTTAAAACACTATCCATTATTCTTGGCATATACTTTTTCACTTATATCATCCTCTCATTAAATAAAATATACCATATTTTTTAAATAAAGTATAGCTTTACTTCCGAGTTTGGCACGTTTTTACTTCCGAGTTTGGCACGTTTTTACTTCCGAGTTTGGCAAAAGTTAAATAAGAGGCTGCTGAATAATTTAATTATTGTAGAGTTTTTTGAAGTTTTAATACTTCTTGTTCAGTTAAACCTGTAGTTTTACATATAATATTAAAATCAACTTTTTCATTTAATAGATTTTTTGCAACTTTATTTAAACTTCGTTCTTCACCACGTTTTTCACCAATTTTTATACCACGTTCTTTTCCAATTTTTATACCACGTTCTTCGCCAATTTCTTCATGTTCTCTGGCTTTCCATAATTCTCGATCAAAAAGTTCTTTTGTTTCTTCATCATTTAAAAAATCTTCTAAACATTGGGTTATACTCATAAATACTTCATCTCCTTTCGCTATCTTTTTCATTTCTTCAATACTTTTAGCATTAAATAATTTTAAATATTTACTTAATCTATCACTTATACCAACATTATAATTTTCTTCTGTTACATTGTCAAGACATAGTATAAAGATTAAATAATCATCTCTTAAAACATCATATTTACCATTCTTATAATTTAATAATCCATATTTATTAATGATATCTTTAACATTGCATTCCTTACAAATATTTAATTGTATTACCTTTTTTGGTTTATATTTTTTACCTCTTTTTATCTGTGTTCCATAAAGCCTGGACGCATACTGCTTACTTTTCTCAACATTACTATTTTTAAAATTTTTATATGCCTCTAAATTATAGATAACATTATTAAATTCAACAACTATATCACCTCTTATAGATTTATCATTATATTCTGTTTTAGGTAATACATCTTCACTTTTTAGTTTTAGATTTTTAAGTTGATATCTTTTATTAAAAAAAGTATTAATAAAATCAAGAATAAATTCTTCTTTACTAAAAATATAATTGAATACAATATCGTTATACAATGGTTTAAAAAATTTTGACATCTACAATCCCCCATATTAAGAAAGAAATTAACCGATTATTACATTTAAACAAGTTTAAAATGTTTTTTCGTCTTTCTTAAGTTTGCTATTATAAACCAAGACATCTAAGAAACTTGTCGGATTAAGTCGTATTTTTATGATTTTAAACCACTTCTTTTTTATTAAAAAAAATAGTATTACTACTATTTAAATTTTCTTTCTAATTTCATAAATTGTTTATAGTCATCAGCATTATAATTTCCTAATAAAGTACAATAATCTTCAGGAGTAGTAACTTTAATATTACCATTATTACCATGAACAATATGACATTTAATACCATTTTTAAACATTAATCCACATGAATCAGATATTCCTTCATAATTAGGATTAATTTTTCTTTCTTTTAAATGCATATTATATATATCATTTAAATAAAAACATTGGGGAGCTTGGGCTGTATACATTAAATTTCTAAAAGGCATTTTTTCTACAGTCTTATCATCTAAACTCATAATAGGTGTTTCAAAACAAGGAATTACTGTAATGGCACTTCCATAATATTTAACATCATTAATGCATTTATTAATAGTTTCATCACTTACTAATGGTCTTACTCCATCATGGATTAAAACAATGGCATTTTCATTTTCTTTTTTTATTTCACTAAGAGCTAGAAAAATAGAATCTTGTCCACTTTTTCCACCAGGGAAAACTTTTTTTACTTTTGAAATATTATATTTAGTGACTAATTGTTTTAATAATTCTACTCCTTCTAAAATACAAGCTACATATATTTCATCAATATTCTCATTAATTTCAAATAATCCTAAAGTATGAATTATAATTTCTTTTCCTTGGATTTTTAGAAATTGTTTAGGTATTTCACACCCCATTCTTTTACCCGCGCCACCAGCAAATATAACGACAATATTTTTCATATCATGTAACTCCTCTAACGTTTAAATTTAAATGTTCTTTCTAATGTTAACCATTTTTGATCTTTTTCACTTAATGATAATGGTGTTCCATCTTCTAAAGTATAATTACTAGCTACGGCATTACCAGGATAATTACCAACAACTTCTGGCCAAGCTATATTAATATTTGGATCATTCCAAGCAAGACCACTTTCATCACCAGGATGATAAAAATCTGTACATTTATAGCAAAATTCTGCAGTATCACTTAAAACTAGAAAACCATGGGCAAAACCTTCAGGAATATAAAATTGTTTTTTATTTTCGGCCGATAATATAACTCCATACCATTTACCATAAGTATTACTATCAGCTCTTAAATCTACAGCAACATCAAAGACTTTACCATTTATTACTCTTACAAGTTTTCCTTGCGGATATTCTTTTTGAAAATGTAACCCTCTTAGAACACCTTTTTTAGAACAACTTTGATTATCTTGAACAAAATTCATATTCAAGCCAAAACTTGCTAAATCTCTAGCATTATAGGTTTCCATAAAATATCCCCTATCATCACCATGAACAGTAGGCATTATTTCATATAATCCTTCAATTGGACATTTACTAACACTAATTTGACTCATTTTATCACTTTCCTTTTCTTTTTTTATATTTAATTCTTTTAAATACCTTTTAACGGCGTCTTGCCAATTTGGTAAAGGTTCAAAACCTTTTTCTTGTAATTTACTTGTATCTAAACGACTATTTTTAGGTCTTTTAGCTAAAGTAGTTCCATATTCTTCAGTAGTAACTGGCGTAACTTTAGTGTTTATTCCAGCTTCTTGATATAAATACTTAGTTAAATCATACCAAGAAATATATTCTCCTTCATTAGTAGCATGATATATTCCGTATTCTTCCTTTTCGGACATATCAAGCAAAAGACGGGCTAAATCTTTTGTATAAGTAGGTCTTCCAATTTGGTCATTAACAACTTTTACTTCATCATGATTTTTAGAAACATTTATCATTGTCTTTAAAAAATTTTTACCATTTATACCAAAAACCCAAGATATACGAACAATATAATATTTATCTAAACATTGTTTTACCGCATCTTCGCCTAAAGCTTTACTTACTCCATAATAATTTAAAGGAAAAGTAGTTGCATCATCAGGATGCCAAGGCTTATTTTCTAAACCATCAAAGACATAATCAGTACTTAAATATATCATTTTAGCATCAAGATCATGACAAATTTTTGCTAAATTTTTAGTGCAACTATAATTACTATCAAATACTTCTTTTTTATTTTCTTCTTTTTCAGCATCATCAACTTTAGTCCAAGCTGCACAATGAATAATAACATCAGGATTTATTTCTTTTACTTTTTCTTCTAATGAAGTAAAATTTAATAAATCTAGTTTTAAGTATGAGTCTAAATTATACTCATCTTTTCTTCCACAGCCTACAACTTCATAACCTCTTTTTAAACACTCTTTATAAACATCGTATCCTAATTGTCCAGTAACCCCAGTAACTAAAACTTTCATTTTCGACTCCTTTGTAGATTTTACTAGTTTTAATAAATATAATTTTATCATGATAAAAAGTATCTAATTTTTATAATCATTTCTATTATAATTTTAAAAATTAACTCTTTTATCTTCTTAATTATAAAATAGATTTTATTAAAAAACAAGGTTTTAAGCCTTGCTCAACTTCTTAACTCTTTTAGGAATTTTAATATGAGATAAAATTATATTTAAGATTTTAGCCAAAATTATACTTACAATTATAAATGCAATATCACAAATAAATGTTGTACTTATTTTAGTGGGCTTTATCTTTAAAAACTCTTGTACAACATGCATAAGTACAATATGCATTACATAAATTTCTAATGTAAATCCTCCTAAATAATTATAGAATTTTTTTATTATTTTTAAATCAAACAATTCAAAAATAATATTTAATACAAATACCACTCCAACAGATGCTAAACCTAAATATATTCTTAAAAAAATAGTTGAATAAATTTTAAAAAAAGAAATTTTATTTAATACAAAAAATAACGGTCCATAGCTAAATAAAAGTAATAGAAACAATATATATATATTTTGTTTAATTGGCTTTTTTTCATAAACATTAGGTCCTAGCAACGCTCCAACAATAAATATAGGAATTCTTGTCAAACATATTTCGTATTTTATAAATAACGAGTTACTATAAGTACAAAATATAAATATAAATAAGATATAAATCCCTAATCCAATTATTATTAGCTTATATTTTTTTTCATTTAAAAACTTATATATTACCGGATATATAAAATAACATATTAATATGCACATTAAAAACCAAAAAGAATTTAATTGTTTTCTAGAAAAAGTAATTTCATGAAAGAAAGCATTAACATTATGACCCCAAAAAATATATCTAATAATCATATATGGTACACAGAATAATATATATACTTTTAAAATTTTAAAAATTCTTTTTTTTAGGAATTCTTTTTTATTATTAGATTTCTTTAATGAAAAATAAGAACAAATACCAGCCATTAATAAAAAAATTTCCACTCCAATATTTCCGCTTTTACATATATAAACACTTATCCAATTAAAATTAATTGTTTTAAAAATTTGAAAAAGATGAAATATAATTATCCAAAATATTGAAAAGCCATATATTTCATTTCGATATTTACTTAAATTACCCCAATTAAATATATCCTTTTTCATACTTACTACTTCCTTCCAATAATATTTTTAAAAAAATTCCTAACATAAGCAAACTCTTCTTTGTAAAAAATTATACTTATTAATAAATATAGTATCATAAAAATACTGGTATATAAAACTCCATGCAAAATCCAATTTATTAATGTTACTTCTTTAATTGGTAAATAAATTAAGCAAATAGCTAAGCCAATGGCAGTTGCTATTCCAAATAGCAATAATTTTTTTAAAAATATATTAATATTTCGATTAATTAAATTTTCTTTTAAATATACCACATGATAAATAGTTCTATAACTCATTGCCACTAACGTTCCTATTGCTACACCAATTAAACCATAAGCATTTACTAGTATTACTGATAACACAATATTTATAATAGCTTCAATATAAGCATGTTTTTTAATACTTTTAAATTTACCTGCCGAATATGCTAAGTTCACAAAAGGCTCTTTTAAACAGAACACAGCCTCAGATAATAGTAATATAATACCAAATAAAGGTTGATAATAATTAACATCATTAATATTTTTAGTATATAAGGAAACAAATGAAGTAACTAGTAATGAACCAACTGTAAATAACAAAAAGGTTACAAAAAAAATGATATATTCATAAAAATTAAACATTTTATTCAACTCTTCTTGATTATTTTTAGCATATAATTGTCCTAAAGTAGGAATAATTCCACTAGACAAAGAAGTAATTAACGCTTTAATACCATTAGTTACTAAACTATATACACTATAAATAGAAACTATTTTTAAATTGGTAAAAAAAGTTAAAATTGTAATATCAGTATTTTTGTGAATAAAAGTTGCAATACTTATGCTAAATCCATCCCATCTACTCTTTAAAACATTTTTATCTTCTTTGACCTTTTTATCAATTTTAAAATATTTTTTAATATAATAATGATATATTATTGGTTGCAATAAATAAACTAAGGCACTTACAAATTTTAAAAAGTGAATTGATGGAAAAAATCTAATTAAAATTGCAAAGATAACCGTATTTAAAATAATTAAAGCAATTTGGCTTATGGAAACAATGTATACTTTTTTGTCAGCATTTAATAATAATTTCCAAGATATTGAAAAATTATATTGAATAAATAAATTAATTGCTAATATTAAAGTTAAAGTAAAAACATATTCAAAAGTAAAAGATACATTAAAAATAATTGGATATAAAATAGCTACCCCTAAAGCATAAAATATAAATATCGTTGCTAATTTTTGATAAAATTTTTGAGTAGTTTTAATTACTGAATTAATTTTAGCATGATTTTTGTCATATAAAGGTTTATATAAATTAGCTAATATTACCGAAGATAATCCCCCTTCTAAAATTGTTACATAATTCAAAAATTGATTTAAAGAAGATATTAAGCCATTAACTTCGGATCCAAAATTTTTTAAAATTAGTCTTGGAATAATAAAACCACTTACAATTGTAACTAATTGCAATAATAAACTAGTAAAAGCATTCCAAAAAGTTATCGATTTAATTTTTGATTTCACTTAATAATCCTCCTTTCAATTTACTTAATTATTTTTATTTAGATAGGAAATATTCATTATGTGAGCAATTTGCTCTTTTTTTGGTGGTAATTTCATATAATCACCATAAAGATTATGTAAATAATAATCCCAACAAGAAAATGTTTTAACTTTCATTTTTTCAAAATCAACTTTAACTATTTTATCAACTTCACTTTTTAACATTTTTTCTTTAGGACCATAACCCCATGCAATCCCACCAACATATTTAACTTTTTCATAAGGGTATTTTAAACATAATTTATTAATTCTTTTTACATAAAATTTTTTAGGTAAAAAATCAACAAAAAATTTTACAAATGGTTTTAAAATTTTTTCAATTTTAGTTTTAGATCCTTCTATTACTCTTTCATCTTTAAGTTTTCTTATCATCAATAACTTGCGCCAAAAAATTGATTTTTGAAAAATCCTTTTGGTTTTTCGATCACTTTCTGGCAAACCGTCTAAAGGGAAAACATCAATCCACATATGAGTATCATATTCATCTAATGAATTATATCTTTCCATAACAGTATTTAAATTGTATATTTTGCAAAATGGGTCATTTAAATTTCCTAATTCAAAGGAATGAACATCTAAAGATTCATCAATCTTTTTAGTTAAAGCAATACTTTGCAGTTTCATATAATCTGGTCTAGGCATTAAAATATCAACATCATCATCCCAAGGAATAAAACCTTTATGCCTAATCGCTCCAAGTAAAGTTCCTCCACATACAAAATATGTAAGTTGATTTTCATCAAAATATTTTATGATTTTTTTTAGCATATTTTTTTCTTCTTTTTGAATTTCCTTAAGAGATAAGCCATCATTTGTTTTTTTATTTTTATTTATTGAAATAAAATGAACTAAAATTTCAGAAAACTGTAATAGAAAAATATTTACTGATATTTTTGTTAAATGAGGATCTATTAAAGAATGGATAAATATTATAATTAATAGCAAATTTGAAAAATCATTTTTATTTTGATGATTATATTCTACTAATTTATAAAATAACCACAATAATAGTAAAATAAATACAGAACCAAAATTAAGCAATAAGTTTATGTATGAATTATCGACATAATTCATAGCACCCTTCTTAATTTTCATTTTAATATCGTAATTAGTTACCCAATCAATATTACGACCAAATAAATTAATTGGATAAGATTTTATGGCATTATTTTGCAGATATATTCGACCACTAAAAGTTTTATTAACTTTAACCATAAATTCATTTTTAGGATTATACATTAAACTAATTGTTACACTAAAAATTATTAAAAGCAAAGGTATAAGCTTAGCAAAAAAAGTTATAATTTTATTAATTTTATGGTGATACTTTTGTAAAATATTATATGCCATTGTTAATACTATTAAAATTATCGAAGAATATAGTCCATTTCTTGATGCAGTGACTAAGTAAAATATAAAACTAACTGATGTTAAACCTATGTAATCAACTGCTTTCAAATTTTTATTTTTTAAAAACACAAATAACAAACATATGCCCCAAATGTAACCAGCAATACTTGGAGGATATTTAAATCCTAAAGCATATCTCGTAATAGTACCTCTAGCTGATACATAATTTTCTATTACGCCAAATAATGATAAAACAGCTATTACACTAATAAGAATTATTTCAGCAATAAATAATTTTTTAACAAATTCTTTAAAAGGAATATTTTTAGCACCAACAATTAAAATAAATAACTGCAAAAAATATCTATTTCCACAGAAAAATGCAATAAATAATAAATAAATAAACAAAATAAATAATGTACCAAAAGTTCTAGATGTATATTTAGAAATATCACAAACTAATATTTTTATCATCACTAAAAAAACAGCTAAATATTTTAATAATGAAAATATTGTTCCATATTGAACTGCTAAAACGCTATTATCATCTAAAATAAAAGCTAAAATAAACAATATAGTTGAATAAGTATAAATATTATTACTATGCTTTTTTATAAAATTACATATTGAGTTAAATAACTTTTGCATTTCAATCGCACCTTTCTATAATTTTAGATCGACAAAAATATGAGCTTCTATATCGTTTTTAGATGGCAATTCCATATAATTACCATACATATTTTTTAAATAACCATCATAATCTTTAGCAACAGGAAATTTATACTTTTTTTCAAAATCAAATAAAATTGTTTTACAAAATTTATCTCTTTCATACATTTCCTTAAAAAAGTGGTTGCGTCCAGTAGGTACTGTAACATATCTTGATTTATTATTCTTACACATGGCATTTACTTTATTCCAAGCATGAGTCATTGTATCTAAAGAGATCCATGATAAAAGACGACCTATATTAACCTTAAACTTAAAAGTTTTAGATAATTCTTTATCTTCTTTAACCATATCTAAATAAAAATCTTTGTTTTTATAAAAATTACGACAAGATAAAAGAAAACCAAAAACATAAGATAAAAAACCATGTAAATATCTTAAAGGGACAAAATTATAAGTATTTTCAATTATAAAAATATCAATATAAACCCCAGCTTCTTCATTTTCCATATCTTCTCTTGCTCGATAAATAGTTCCTTTTTTTCTTACTCTAGCAAAACCTAAACCATAATTTTTAGTTTTTTCTGGAGTATGTAACCAATATTTATCACCAAACTCTTTTAAGAAAACCGTAGAAAATTTTTCATAATCTTTTCTAAGCATATTTATATCAAAATCATCATCCCAAGGAATAAACCCATGATGTCTTACGGCACCTAAAGCACTTCCTCCTCCTAAATTATAATTAAGATGATATTTTTGACAAACAAAATTAATATCATCTGCAATTTCTAATATAGTTTTTTGTAATTGTTTTAATTGTTTATCACTTAATTTTTTTAAATTTTTATTTTTATTATTCAAACTTTTAAAGGCACTTACTGTTGATAATCCCATCTTTGCACTTCCTTTTTATTTATAAATTTTTAACTAATTCTAAAGCCGCTTTAATTACTTTATCCATATCATAATATTGATAATTTCCTAATCTTCCTCCAAATATAACACGTTTTTCCTTTGAAGCTAATTTTTTATATTCTTCATAAAGCTTAGAATTTTTTTCATCATTAATTGGATAATAAGCTTCATCACCTATATGCCAATCACTTGGATATTCCCTCGTGATAATTGTACCATGACAATCATTAAATTCAAAGTGTTTATGTTCAATTACCCTAGTATAAGGTATTTCTCTATCAGTATAATTTATAACAGCATTACCTTGATAATTATCAATATTTTCTAATACTTCATTTTCAAATTTTAAACTACGATATTCTAAATTACCTAATTGATAGTCAAAATATTCATCAATCATTCCTGTATATAAAATTTTATCAGCTAAAGCATTATATTTTTCTTTTTCTTTTAAATAATCGACATTTAACTTTACATCACAATGTTCAAGCATTTTCTCAATAATAACATTGTAACCTCCAATAGGAATACCTTGATAACGGTCATTAAAATAATTATTATTAAATGTAAATCTTACTGGTAATCTTTTAATAATAAAGGCTGGTAAATCCTTACAATCCCTATTCCATTGTTTTTCAGTATAACCTTTAACTAGTTTTTCATAAATATCACGGCCAACTAAACTAATAGCTTGTTCTTCTAAGTTTTGTGGTTCTCTACCATTAAGTTCTTTTTTCTGTTCTTCTATTTTTTTCTTAGCATCATCAGGCGTTATAACGTCATCCCATAGTTTAGTAAAAGTATTCATATTAAATGGCATATTATAAAGTTCTCCTTTATAATTAGAAATTGGACAATTTATATAATTATTAAATTCACAAAACTGATTAACATAATTCCATATTTCTTTATCTGATGTATGGAATATATGAGCTCCATATTTATGAACATTAATACCATTTATATTTTCACAATATATATTTCCACCAATATGATTTCTTCGATCAATTACTAAAACTTTCTTACCTTTTTTAGACATTTCATAAGCAAATGTTGTTCCAAACAATCCTGCACCAACTACCAAATAATCATATTTCATAATTAAAAACTCCCATCATATTTTTTCTTAAAAAATTTGGCTTTTAAAAAACTAGTACCTTTCTTCCACCAATTTATTTTTTCCATATAGATAAATGGCACTTCCTTATATTTATAACCTTTATAATCTAGCCATACATCTAATAATCTTTCACTTACTCTTCCATAAAATCTAGCATGAAAAGAATCATAATTATTATTTTTCATTTTCTTTTCTAATTCAAATAAGATATCAAATAACCAATTACAATATTCATCTAAATATTCTTTTTTCATAATAAACATATTAAATGCATGCATACTTCTTTTTTTCATAACTTTATTTACACTATTAAGATATTCAGGATATTTTTTTGCAATTATTTTAATGGTTTCATCTAATGTTTCAATATGCATAGTATGCTTATAATGATTGTAAATGGTTTCAATCCAATATTTTCTTTTTTTAGGCACGATAATATCATAATCACTTAAATATTTTTGTAATTCATTTTCAGTTAAAATTGATTCAAATTTATTTTTATTTTTTTTCTTTGATGCAAAATATCTTCGATAATGGACTAAACCAATGTAATCAGCATCAAGATTTTTCCAAGCCCAATAAAGACCTGTTAATTCACAAAAATAAGGATTTTTTTTAGATATATTTTTACCAGTATTATCTTTTTGAAAACCTATATCTTCTTTACCTTCTGCTCCAACATGAAGTGGTAAATACATTTTTTCTTTTGGCATTTGATATTTTTTATGGGCTGCAATAATTATTTTAATACTTTTCATATATTCTTTCCTTTCAATTCAAAATTTTTTTAAATAATGGTAATTTAGCCAATATAACAGAAGTAATAAGTGATAAAACAAACGCATATATATAAAAAGCAATTTCACCAACAAATATTGGAAGTACAATTGGATATAAATGAACACCTTTATTTAACAAGTTAATCCAAAAACAATGAACTAAATAAATGGTAAAACTATATTTTGAAATAATATTAATGAATTTATTTGGTTTTATCTTTATTTTTTCAGTAGAAAATAATTTCACTATAGCCATTGTTTCTAAAATCATAAATGCACTTACTTGAGAATTATAAACATTAAAATAACAACATAAAAAGTAACCAATTGTGCCAATAATTCCACCAATATAAAGATACTTTTCTTTAATAATATTTGTACAAGTAATATAATAACCACATAAATAGATAAAAATAAAATTTAATCCTTCTAAATAAAATGTTGAAATATTTAATTTAAAAATTTGATTTATTGTAGGAACTAAAGTTGATAGTATTAATAAACAAATTAATGTAAATTTTACTTCTATCTCACTAGAATATTTAACAATTTTTTTTAATAATGGTGTCAAAATATAAAGTCCTATTAAACAATACAAATACCACATATGTGACCAAGCATTTCCTTGTACTAAATTACTAAGTGCAGTTAATATAATGTTTATTAAATTTTTATCAGTGCTTGATATATATGATTCAATAAAAGCAAATGTTAATCCAAATGTAGCTAAAACTAAAAGCATTCGTTTAATATATGTTTTAATTTTATCAAGAGTAACTTCTTTTTTTGGATTTAATAATAAACATCCTGTTATCATAATAAAACAGGGAACAGCAAATCGAGTTATTGTTCTTAAAAAAACAAAATCAAGTAACCATCTATCTTTGCCTAATACCCCCCCCCCATATAAATTACATTATTTACAATATTAATATTTTCAGCTTGTATCCATCCTTCAATCACGTGAATCATAATAACTGCTAAACAAGCAATAGCTCTTAAAGATACAATCCATTCAATTCTTTTTTCTTTCTTCATTTATTCACCTACTCTATTGTATATTTTTGATTATTAGATTGAAGTTGAATATAAGTATTACCATCATTTAATTTTACTTCTTCGCCATTAGGATATGTATATATAGTTTTTGATTTTCGATTTTCTTTTGACCATTTAATTGGAGTTGCATAACCATTTGTAATATACATACCTTCTCCACTACCAACTGTTTCTAATTCCCAATAGTAATTATCACTAGCCATTCTAGTATTTATTTTTTGAATAATAATATTTTTAGCTGTATATTGTTCTTTAGTTAAATAATCAATATGTTTGTTGCCATTTACACTTCTTAAATAAAGCTTTTTATCACTGTCATATTCATAAGAAGTATTAGATACATTAGAAGATGGAATATATATTTTATTAGCAACTTCTCCACTATCATTTAAATTAACTTCTTGCAAAGAATAATTTAAAACTAAGCCTTTATCAGATGTTAGGGAAAAACCTTTTTCTTTAGATAAATCTCTTACTTTTTGAATACTTGTATAACCAGTATGTTCTATTGCTAAATTAAGAGGATTTTCTCGCCAAAAAGCTGAATCATATAAACCATTTAAGCTTTCAACATTAAGAGATCTTATTTGATCTTTAGCATAATGGCTCCAGCCCCAATGAACAAATATAGCATCTTGTTCAAAAACATAATCTAAAAAATTATGTCTTGCACTTCTAATTGTTCCTACTTTTAAATCATCGATATCTTTATAAAAAGCAAGCAATCTTGTCATGTTACCTTCAACTGGTATTTCATAAACCATATAAGCTTTTTGTAATCCTTGTTGAACTTTTACAGCAACTGTAGCATTATTAACTACAACAGCAAATGGTCTAGTATTAGAATTTACATCAACAATATCAATTTTTTCTTTAACCGGAATAGCTTCTTCTACTTCCGGTGATTCGACAATTGGTTCTTCTTTTTTCCCACAACCACAAAAAATAAACAAAATGAAAATTAAACTTGCAATTTTTTTCATTTTGCACCCTCCTTTTTTATAACCGCAAAAATAGTATCAAAAATAATTTGTAAATCTAATAAAACACCACAATGATCTATGTAATATAGCTCCATTTTTATTCGCTCTTTATAAGAAATATTGTTTCTTCCATTACTAGCCCAATAACCTGTTAAGCCCGGACGCATAGATAAAAATTTAGCTTTCCTTTTACCATAATATTCTACTTCATCAGGAACAACTGGTCTAGGTCCTATTAAAGACATATCCCCAATTAAAATATTTATAAACTGAGGAACTTCATCTATTGAAGATTTACGTAAAAAATTACCTATTTTTGTTATTCTTGGGTCATTATCAATTTTACGATCTTTTAAATATTCTTTTCTTTTTTCCGGATTTTCTTTTAACCATTTTTCTAATATTTGATCTGCATTAGGAACCATTGTTCGAAACTTAAATATTTTAATAATTTTACCATTTTTACCTAATCTCTTTTGACGATAAAAAATACTATTAAAATCACCTGTACAAATAAAAACAATTTTAATAATAATAGTAAGAGGAATTAAAAAAACAATTCCTACTAAACTACAAATAATATCAAATATTCTTTTAAAAAATAAATATATTTCTTTCTTTATTTTATATATATTGCCTTTTTTTTTCATAAATTCACCTAAATGCTTCTACATTATTACTACATATATATTGTAACATTAATAATTAGCTAGTTCAAGAACATTCTATGCTTATTAATTTTTTGTTAATTATAAAAAGCAAACTAATATTTTTTAACTACTTTTTTCAATAGAGCGAATTTTTTCATAATAATTATTAATTAATTGATACCAATTTTGATAATTAACATCATACCGATGGTCAACCAAATTATAATTATCTTTTATATATTTTCCAACTTGAGTAGTAGTTTTTCTTGCCCCCAAATAATTTAAATGATCTCCAGCATCAACTGTGTCAGCTTTCCAATCTATATTTGCAATATTATCAATATTTAAATCAAAATAAGATACATTATTTTTTTTAGCAAGTAATTCTATAGCATTATGCTTAGCATAAGTCCATTCAATATAACTTGGTGTACTTACAAATAATACTTCTATTCCTCTTTTTTGGCATTCATTAATTATTTTATTTATATAAAAAACATTTTCAATGTTAATATCAAATATTTTATCAGTACTTTGCTTTTCATAATATTTATTAACAGACTTAATATTATTTCTAATTAAATATCCTTTATATTTATCACTATAGGTATATGATTTATCACTTAATAATAAATCTTTCTTAGTTAAATGTTTCCAACGATTATGATATTTAAATATTGCCAAAAAATTTTCTAATTTATTATTTAAAATTTCATTATATTTCATTTTGCGAAAAAATAAATTACAATCTAAAACTACCATTTTAAGATTTTGATTTTTCATTGTTTTCTTTAAGAAATCCCAAGATTCAAATAATTTTTGACCTGCTGTACTTGTTACATATGAAGCTATACCATACTCATTAAAAAGTTGTAATGGTGAAATACTACTATATAGCTCTGAATCACCTAAAAATAATATATCAATTGTATTTTTAGGTTCTCCTAATATTCCATTGGCTTCTAAAGATCTTATATCATAACTTTCTAAATTATCTTTCGGTTCAAATACTAATGATAAGAAGGCTAACATTCCTCCTAATATTGCAATAAAAACTATTGGTTTAATAATATTTTTCATTTTAGCCTCCTTAAAAATCTGCATACATTGGTTCTACGGGAATATATAATCCGCCATAAGCTCCAAAAATAATAACATATAAAACTAAAGCATAATAAATCATCCAACGAATATATATCGGTTTTTTAGCAATTTTTTCTCTAATATTAATTCCTTTTTCTTTTATAATGCTTATAATAAAAACAATTAATAAAGTTATTCCAATTATAATTAATTCATAATTAAATAATTTTAAAGCATTTAAAGTTTTCCAATTTAAACTACTTATGTTAAATTCAGTAAAGATTTTTTTAAACATAACTAAACCAATTTTTAAACTTTGCGCCCTAAAGAAAAGTTCCCCAAAAATAACAAAAATAGTTGTTTTAATAATTCTTATAGCTTTTATAAAAAATTGTTCAGGATTTATATGACATATTTCGTAAAAATTATTTATTGCTGGATTAAAAATATTAGCCATTAATATAAGAGCAAAATGATAAAAGCCAAAGAAAACATAATGATAAGCTGCCCCGTGCCATAAACCATTACATAACCAAACTGTACCTAAAGCAATTGTTCCAGCAACTAAAGGGCCAAAATGATTACCTATTTTCTTTCGTAAAGAATTAGTTATTTTTCTAGACATTTTGCTTAAAGAAATAGGATAAAAGATATAGTCTTTAAACCATGTTCCTAAAGTAATATGCCATCTACTCCAAAATTCTGAAATATTTTTTGAAAAAAATGGTTGACGAAAATTCTCTGGTAATTTTATTCCAAATATTTCACCAGTACCAATAACAATATCAATTATACCTGAAAAATCCATATATAACTGAATCGTATATAAAATGGCTCCAAGCAAAAGAATTACTCCACCATATTTGTCATAACCGTTAAAAATTAATTTAACAGGCGTATTTAATCGGTCCGCTATAACTAATTTTTTTAATAAACCATAACATATTCTTTGAATACCAAAACACATATTATGATAAGTTATTTTCTTTCCTTCATATAAATTTTCAGCTGTATCTTCATATCTTGATATAGGTCCTTCCATAATTTGTGGGAAGAAAGCTAAAAATAAAGCTAATTTAAATAAGTTATTATCGGCTTTTATCTTACCTCGATAAACATCAACTAAATAAGAAATTGCTGAAAAAGTATAAAAAGATATACCTATAGGCGCAACTAAATTAGATAATTTAAATTTTAAATTAATCTTAAACAAAGCTAAAAGATGATTAATATTTACACCAATAAAAGCCATATATTTAGTTAAAGTTATCATAATCATTAAAATTAAAATACCTAAAAATAAAATGCCTTTTCTTTGTTTTAAATATTTTAACTTAATTTGTTTTTTTTCTTCTTTATCTAAATCTTTAATTTGTTCTTTTTCTTCTTTTTTATTGGCATCCAACCATATGCCAAAATGATGAATACATAATGTTGCTAATAATAAATAGACAAGTAGTTTACCACTTAAAGTATATATAAAAATATAACTAGCTATTAATAAAATAAATGGTCTTTTTTTCTTGCCAACAAGTTGATAAATTAACATTACCAATGGCAGAAATAATATCAAGAAAGTTAATTCAAAATATTGCATTTTTAATCTTCCTCTTGTAATTTTTCAATTAATTTTAACATATTATCTACAGAATTAAAATTAGCTGGAATAATTTCAACAGTTGGAATGACTATATCAAATTCATCTTCTAATTCAGCAACTAAAGATAAAATTGATAATGAATCTAAATAATGTTCATCAATTAAAGTATTAAGATTTTCATAATCAACCCCAGGTTTAATATTCTCTAATATTTCTAATAAATCGTTTCTCATAATTTTACCTCTCCTTCATAATTGGGACAATTAATTTTATAACTATTAATGGTATCCCTTACTAATATTTTTTTATCACTTATTAATACAACTTTAGGCATATCTCTACTTAAAAATAAGGCAATACCTTCTGTTATTGAATAAGCTCCAACATTTTTAAAAATAAAAACGTCATCAATCTTTAATTTTGGTACTTCTAATTGTTTTACCAAAATATCATTTGTTGTACATAGTGAACCACATAAGTTTACTATTTCTTTATTTTTTTCTTTATTATTAATTATTTCATAATCTGGTATTTTCATAGCCATTGTTTGACCATAGTATACTAAATGGTTTATTCCACCATCTAAGATTGCATATTTTTCTTTTTTATTTTCTTTTAAATCAATTACCTTTGTACAATAATAGCCACAACTAGCTACTAAACTTCGACCAATTTCTAAAATAATTTTTTTATCAGAAAAATATTTATTTAAAATGTCATTAACTTCTTTTAAAAAATTTACTTCATCAAATTCTTCTTTAAAATAATATATTGGCAACCCAGGACCATATTCTAATTCTGATAAAGTAATATGATAATTATTTTCTATCTTTAAAAATAATTCTTGTAAGTATAAACATTCTTTTTCAATTCTTTTTAAGGAATGCTTTTGAGTTCCAGAAAAATATTCAATTCCAATAATATTTAAATATGAATTCTTTTCTTCAAAAATTTTATCTAATTTGCTTTCATCAATTCCAAATTGATTGCCACTTGTTATTCTAATTAAAATATCAATATTGTTTTGATAAGTATTACTTAGTTCATTTAATAATTTAAATTGTTCATATGATTCAATAGTATATCTACCAATCTTTTTTTGACTTTTAAAAATATTATCAAATTCAAGTTTATTTTTATTAACACCTGATAAAACTAATTTAGAAGAATCTATCTTTAATTTATCACAAATTTGATATTCACCATATGAACATACTTCAACTCGTTCTATATCATTAATTATTTCTTTAATAACAAATGAATTAGCTTTAATAGCATAACAAATATCCATTTTTTTAAAAATTGATTTTAAATATTTAATTCGTTCTTTTATAATATTACAATCATAAATAAAAAGTGGCGTATTATACTTTTGAATAAGTTCTTGCATTTTTACCTCCTTCAATCATTTCCAACAAATATTTTCGATCAATTTTACCATTTTTATTTAATTTAAATTCTTCAAGTTTAACAAAGTTTGTTGGTATCATATAAGGAGGAACTTTTAATTTTAATTCATTAATTATATCCTCTTTAGTAACATCGCCTATATAAAAATTATACAGTCGCGATTTTTTTTCATAAAAAATTGTTACTGTTCTTTTAATATTTTTAATTTTAGATATTTCACGATCAATTTCCTCTAATTCAATTCGATGACCCATATATTTAATTTGAAAATCTTTTCTTCCTAAGAAAACTAAATTCCCATCTTCATCATATTTTCCTAAATCACCGGTTCGATAGATTAATTCATGATATTTATTATTTAAAGGATTTTGAATAAATGAGGTAGCCGTTTGAGAAGGAAAATTATAATAACCAAGGGCTAGGCATGAACCACTGACACATATTTCTCCAATAGTTGTACCCCCGACCCTAGGAGATATTAGTTCATTAGTTTCCACATTAAGAAGAAATACTCTTTCATTTTTAAAAGGCTTACCAATTGGAATATATTCATCATAAGTTTTTTGACGGTCAATAATATGATATGTACAATTACAAGTTATTTCTGTTGGTCCATAAACATTAACAAATGTTGCATCTGGTAATTTATCCATCCACATTTTTAAATGTTTTAAAGGCATTACTTCACCACTAAAAATAATTTTATTAACAGTTTTAGGAACTTTATATTCTAAGCCATGAAAAGTTGTAATTAAGCATAACGCTGATACAGCCCATATCATCGTTGTAATATTATTAGCAACAATGTAATCTAATAAATTAGTAGGCATTGAAAAATATTTTTTTGGAACAATTACTAAAGTTGCTCCAACAAAAAAAGTTGAATAAATATCTTTAACAGATACATCAAAATCAAAAGGAGCTTGATTAGCAATAATATCTTTTTCATTAATATTAAATTCATTAGTAAAAACATTAATAAAATCAATTATTGAACGATGACCAACTACTACTCCTTTAGGAACACCAGTTGAACCTGAAGTAAAATTAATATAAACAGGGTCTAAATCTATTTTTTGTTCTTTAATCGCATTAAGTGTTTCATTATCTATTTTGCCAACTAATAAATCATCAACTAATAAAATTGTACAATCTTCAAATATTTCTTTACATTGTTGATAATTTTCTTCATTAGTTATGACAATTTTACTTTCTAAAACATTAATAATTTGATTTATTCTACTTTTAGGAAATTCTAAATTAACTAAACTATAGCAACCACCTGCATATAAAATACCAAAGAAAGTTTCTAAAGTTTTTATTCCTTTATCCATATAAACCATTATTGGTTCATTTATTGAAATTTGACTAATTAAATTTGTTGCTATTACTTTAGATGTTTTTAATAAATCTTGATAAGTTATTTTTTCGCCTTCCTCAATAACGGCAATTTTTTTAGCATATTTTTCACAATTTAATTCTAAATAATCTGTAACAAACTTCATTTTACTCACCACTTATTAACTTGCTAAAAATAATATAGCACAAATATAATTTCTGTTCAAGTTTTGGCAAAAATTAATTTTACATTTATTTAAGAGAATGTTAAACTTAAAACAAGTGGTGAATAAAAATGATGAATGTAGGAATTGATTTAGTTAAAATAGAAAATATAAATAAGTTAAAAAAACTAGAAAAAGTTTTTACTAAAAATGAATTAGAATACATATCTAAGCATAATTCTTTAGAAACAATTGCTGGATTATATGCTTCTAAAGAAGCAATGCTTAAATCTTTAAAATTAGGAATTAGTTCTTATGAACTGTTAGACATTGAAGTAAGACATGATGAAAATAATGCTCCTTATTTAACTTTTTATGGCAATTTAAAAAAGAAAATTGTCAATGAACAACTTTCTTTTAGTCTTTCTATCTCTCATGATGGAAAATATACTATAGCAATTGTTATAAATTATAAAAATAATATTTAATTTTATTCTTACATTATTTTATTTAATGTAATATTAGATTCATTAATATTTAAGATATAATCAATATTATTATTTAAATCACTAATATAAACATTATTTATTTTACTTTTTTTATTACTTCCACAATCTATATTTATAAGATATTTTTTATCTTTTTTCATTGCCTCATTTTTTAATTTATTATATTTATCACTATTAAATGGTACTGATTCATATATTCCTCGATTAAATAGTAAATTAAGATATCCTCTAACACTATTAGAACTTGTTAAAATACTATTTTCATAGTTATAATTTGATTTAATATAGTCAGCTATTAAATTATTTCTAGCCGTATAATTAAAATCAGAAACATACTCATTTTTTTTATAAAGATAATTGTTGCAATTTAAAATAGCCATAAATATAGCAAAAATTAAAATATAAGTAGCAAAAAACTTATCATTTTTATTTTGTTTAGTAATTGTAATTATTATTAAAAATAATAAAATAATTAAAATAAAGATAACTTTTAATCTATCAAAACTATATACAGTAGCATGCTGCATTAATAAAAAATTTTCTACAATAATAAATGAAAAAAATATAATTGGATATTGATATTCCTTTAATAATATCCAAAATTTTTGACGATAATTTTTTAAAAGCAATATCGTAATTAATAAAATACTTATTAAGAATATCAAATATTTATATGATAAAATATATCCTTTGAATAAATCATAAAAACTAGCTATTTTTAAAACTGTATTTCTAGCAAAGAAGCGATTATACATTGCCTTAATAACAACAGAAAATTCAATATTTAAAAGATAATGGCCAATAAATAGAAATAAGGAAATTATAGTAAGAATTCCTACTATCACAGACTCTTTAAAACAATTTAAATTTATTTTTTTATTTTTCTGATAATTTTTAATAAACAGTAAAATCATAAAAGCCCCATTACTTATAAATCCAGTCCATTCAACATAAGGCAAAATTAAACATAAAATATAAAACAATATCTTATTTTTTCTATTTTGATCATAATTTAAAAAAGTAAGAAAATGTCCCAATAATAAAACTTGCATAATTGAATGAATCCAATAAATAACACCTTGAGAATGCATAACTTCCATTTGAAACAAATAAATTAAAGAAGTTAAAATAATTATAAAATTTTTAGATAAATATTTTGAAAATAATTTAATCATTAATTTAATTGTTAAGAATAATGATAATATTAAAATTATACTATTAAATACATATAAACTATATTCATTAATTGGTAAAGAAAATAATTTTATAAACAAATAGGGACATACAAATCCAACAGCTGAAAATGATGTGTAGTAATAATTACCTTTAGAATCTTTAACTGTTGCTCCCCAAGATATATTTTTATCTTCTTCATTTCCTAGTGAAACAATCGGCAAAAATTTATGAATACTTAAAGGTGTCTCATCATATGCTTTGATAGTTAATAAAGTGTGATATGTAGCATCGTTATTTTTATAAGATTTGTTTTCTTTTGGAATTCTTAATAATATTCCAATTCCTATTAAAAGCACAACTAAAATATAAATGAAATTTTTTTTAATAAACTGCATAACTTCCTCCTATATTGCTAAAATAATTACGCCGGTAATAATAATAAATACACCAACTATTTTTTTTAAACTTATTTTTTCCTTTAAAAATTGATAAGAAATAATTAAAGTCCAAATATAAGTTATTGAAGTCATAGGTAAAACAAGAGAATAATCTAAATATTTTAATAAATAAATATTTAATACTGCTGATAATAAATATAAGAAGCCTCCTAAATAAAGATTATAATTTTTAATAAGGTCTAATATTTTTTCACTCTTTGAAGCCTTTTTTAGAAAAAATGAAGCTATCGCACCAATTAAAGTCATTACAATTAGTAGTAGATAGTATTTAATCATTATCTCCACCTCCAATTAAAATGACACCAATAATAATAATTATAATACCTATAAAATCATACCAAAATATTTGTTCTTTTAAAATTAAAGATGCTAAAATAATTGTAAAAATATAATTAGCACTTAACATTGGTTGTAAAACCGATAAACTTCCAAATTTATATGCATAAAGCATTAATAAAGCCCCTATTCCATACAAACCAAAACCAATTATTAAATACAAAATATTATTATCAACTGATAATTTCCAAAACAATTGTCCTAAACATACACAAAAAGAAGATAATAACATTATTATTATTCCTTTTTTATTTTTTCTTAATGATTCAATCATTAGTATCACTCTTTCTAAATTTTATTTTACTCATAATTATTGATATAAAATTAAAAAATATTGATAAATCTAAAATAAAACATAAATATAATGATGGATAAAAATATCTAATTTCAAATGACTGAGTATTTATAATATAGGCCCCATAATAAAATACGGATAGCAAAAAGATAAATAGATAATAATTTGTTTTTTTATCCTTTTGCTTTTTACTTACAAATATAGCCAAAATAGTAAGAAGATAAACTATCCATGGTCTTCGTATCACAAAACCAAATAATTCATTAAACTTATCATAACTCTTTACAAATAAAACTCTCATTTTACTATCACTAAAATTATATTTTTTCATTATATTCCAACGATTATAATTATATTCGGCATAACTAATTTTTTTAACAATCCCTAAAGTTTTTAAAGTAAAATTTCCTTTTACTTTAAAATATGTTAATGGTTCTTTTATTATTAAATTAATATATTTACTTAAAATAATTTTAGAATTACCTTCCTTAGAAAGATTTTCTTTATTTATTTTACTTTCAAATAAGGAATTAACTGAACCTTCTGCAGATATCTTTAATGCTTCTTCTGTTGAACCACTCCCACCTATTTCATCTAAATAATTTAAATAATTTTGTTTTTTTCCATCGTCTAAATGTTGAATAACACTTATAATTTCCCAAGCAAAACCAGCTGAAACACTAGACATAATTTTAATATTTAAAATCATTGGTAGTAAAAAAGTTAATAAATATCCAAACATTAAACTAAAAGTTGTAAGTAATTTTAACTTTTTATCTACCTTTAATTTATAAACATAAAATAATAATACTGGAATAACGGTAAATGCATTAGCACGATAACCAAACATCATAAAAGAGAAAAAAATTATTAAGCCAAATTCTATAATTTTATCAAATACACTTTTATTAATTTTTATCATATCTAATAACAATATTAAATAAACTAAAGCCGCGACACATAAAATAGAAGCTTCATAATAAACAGAAACACAATATATTAACGGGCTTAATGTTAATATTATATATTTTGCTTTTAAGTAACCCTCCCCCCCATTATTTAACTTTTTACATAATAAAAAAGTAGCCTGAAAAAACATAAATGCTTGAAAAACGGTATATGAAGCAATATTACCTGTAATAACTTTAAAAAATTCCATAAAAAACGATGGTACAACAGTTAGCCAACAACTGACATTTATTAAATTTCTTTGTCCATTTAAAATCATTTTTAAACATTTACCAATTGTTAAAGACATATTATATCTACTATATGAATCAGAATACCATATTCCTGGATATGTTATTAAAGTACATAATATTGCTAAAAATAAACTGCCAATAATTATATTTTTATTATTTTTAATTTTTTGAATATAAAAACTTTTTTTTATGCTGTTCATAATCAAGTACTCCTAATTTAATTTATCTATAGATTCAATTAGATAATTAGTTTTCTTAAAAATTAAATTTAATATTAATGATAAATATTTAATAATAATAGCATAAATCAAAAATACTCCTGTAAATCCAAAAGACATAAATAACATCGTTGATGCCCAACCTTCAACAGTTTGTTTAGTAAAAAATGTTACTAAAGTATAAATACTTACAAAGATACTAAATAAGAACATAATCATTGTTAAAATAATGGTAGCTTTATAACTAACATCTGTAAATAATATCAACGCATCAAAAGCATTTTTACCACGTTCTCTTTTTAGTTGTTTATCAATTTTTAAATTATTTGTTTTAGTTTGTTTATAATATATTGAAGTTATTTTTAAACCGCAATTTGCTTGAATTGCTTTACGATAAGGAATTGTTTTATTCATAGCATTCATTCGATTAATTGCTCTTCTTGAAACAATTCTAAAAGTTTCGGTATCAATTTTATATTGATAATTTGAAAATTTATTAAACAATTTATAAAATAATGTTGAAGATTTTTTTCTTTTGCCTTTACTACTTGTATTAACAATATCATAACCTTCTAAAGATTTTAAATATGTTTCAAAAATTAAATCTAAATTATAATCAATATAAACCGAATCAAATTCATAAACAAAATCTCCTATTGCTAAATCAACACCAGCATTCATAGATAATTCTAAACCTTGATAATAACTCATATTAATAACACTAACTGTAGCATTATTAACATTTTTAGCAAATTCTTTTATTTCATTTAATGAATTATCAATAGATTCATCATTAACAAAGATAATCTCATACTTTAAAAATTTATCTTCTAATACTTTATTTAATTTTAAAGCAAAATCTTTAATTATTTTTTCATTATTTCGAACATATACAACCGCTGAAATAAAATTTTTTTCTTTATTCATTTTAACACCTCATCTAAATCATATACGGTATTTATTTTACCAGATAACACACTTATAAAAGTAGGATTAGTACTAAATTTTTTGATAACTGTTGGTCTTGAATCATCAATTTCACTAGCTTTTAGAATTGGTTTCATTGAAAATAATGAGCCAACATATTCAAAACCAAATTCCTCTTTTAAATATTTTTTAGCTAAATTAGACATGTAAGGCCATGCACTTTGAGGTTTATGTGGACACTCATTACAATTTCCAAGTTTTTTAGGACTACAATAATTATTTTTTAAATTCTTTTGACATTCAAAAGTTGGACAACTATCATACGATGTTTTATGCGGAGTAAAAGTTACACTTGTTAAAGAATGATATCCTGTTTTACCAAATGGCATGATTGAAAAGAAAGGACCATCCATTACAGTTATACCAACATTTTTAAATTTTTCTGAAACAGTACATAAAATAATTTCACATAATTCATATTTAATTTTAAATGGTTCAAATCCTAACATTTCATGAATTTGATTAACACTTGCATAAGTAGCATTTAAAATATATCCACTTTTATATATACCAGTATTAGTTTTAATATCATAAGTAGTTTTATTTTTTTTAATATCTGTTATATCTTCATTAAATTTAATTGTTACATTTTTATATTTTTTAATTTCTTTCAAAAAATAATCTTTTAATATCTGGGCATCATAAGTATATTCTTTGGTAAGAAAAGCTCCATCACACATTCCTTCTTTAAAATATTTATTTGTATTTACTTCATCACACATTATATTAGCATTTTCACAAAATTTTTTAAATTGTTTAGCATCAGTCCAAGAAAATTTAGAACTTGTAGCATAAACTTGATCAAAACTTGATAGGATAGAAAAATCATAATCCTTATTAAATCTTTCAAAATAATGTGCAGATTTAATTGCCGTAGAATAACTTCTAGGATAATGATAGCCCATATGAACTCTTGCTTGATTAATATATGTTGCTCTTTTAAAAGCATTATCCTCTTTTTCTAAAACTAAAACTTTCTCACCTTTCTTACCACAATATAAGGCTGCATATAAACCATAAATTCCAGCTCCTATAATAATTTTATCGTACTGCATAATTCACCTCTTATTGTTTTCTTCTATATTTTTTACGTCATATTGATGAAATAAGTTTTTAACTAATATTTTCATTAAATTTGAATTTCCTTTTATAGGACTAATTTTAGTCGGAGTAGCTTCATTTTTAGGATATTCTCTTTTTACAGGTATTTCACAAGTTTTCATTTTTAATTGGTCAGCTTTAACTGATAAATAAGCTAATAATTCATAAGTAACAAATATATCTCTTAATGGTTGAACATTTTCATTTTCTAAATATTCTTTGGAATAAGCTCGAAAATTATTAGTGGTGTCTGTATACCATTTGTGGGCAGCCAAAGATATTATTGGTGCATGAATAAAACGAACTGATAAATATCTAATTACTGGTGTATTAATAGCTTCTCCACCTTTAATAAAACGTGACCCTTGAACAAAATCATAACCCTCTTCTAATTTTTTAATAAATTTTGGAACATCTTCAATACTATCTTTATTATTACCATCAATTGTTATAATTCCAGAGTATCCTCTTTGTAAAGCATAATAAATTCCCATCCTTAATTGAGCACCTTGACGTCCTTCTCCCGTTTTTATTAATAAGGTGTTTACCCCATATGATTTTAATAATTTATCGTCAGTGCTACCATCACTTGATTTTCCATCGCAAATAATTATATCAACTAAAGAATCAATATTTTTATTTTTAGCTCTTTCTAATTCTTTTTTTATTCTGTCTCCTTCATTTAAAATTGGAATTAATAAACAATATTTATTTTGCTTTTGACTATATTCTTTGATTGTAAAATCAGGAACACCATTAATATTCTTTTTTTCCATAATCTTCACCTATAATTCTAAAACATATTCTAACACGTCCATGATATTTTTTAAACTAGTTTGCTTCATTTCAATTGAAACAATTTTATCGTATTTTTGTTTTTTTAAAATTGCAAATAATTCTAAATGAAGATGATTCTTTTTAATAATTTCTAAATTAGGTTCACTAATATGAATATGATTAATTAAATCAAGATTTTCTTTAATAATAGTTAATTTTTCATTATTAGCTATTACCGTTCCAAAATCATAATTAATTTTAACACTAGGCAAATTAATTTCTTTAACAAAATCTAGAGCTTCTTTAGTAGTATTTAAAAAATTAGTATTATAAATAGTAGGATTAGGTTCTAGAGCAATTACAACATTATAATCTAACGCAAAAAGCCCAATATCTTTAAAAAAATTTAAAGCTATAGCATAATCTTTTTCATAATTATCCATATTTCGATTTTTAGGATTACCAAACACTAAATTTTGACATCCTATAGCATGGGCAAATAAAATAGCTTTTTTAGTATATTCTACTAACATTTGATAATTTTCTTCACTAGCAAAAATGTTTTCTTTTTTGCCAAACCAAATTGATTGCATAGACACAATATCTAACTGATAATTACTTTTTAATTCTTGAGCTATTTTTTTAGCTTCATCTAAATGATCATAAGGATCTTTTTCAATTATTCTTGTTGGAGCAATTTCTAAAGATGTAATATTATTTTCTTTTAAATAATTATACATTATATTATCATCATCTTTAGTCCAAGCAATATTAGAAATGGCTAATTTCATTACTATCCCTACTTTCTTTCTAAAACAAATTTTTTAATATCTTCTAAAACATAATCTTTATCATAAATATAACCATTCTGGCCATTAAACACTTTTGCATACTTAGTTTTAAAATTATAATTAGGAATAACATTACTAATTTCATTATTAAAATCTTTAGCAAAAAGATAATAATATAATTCTTTAATAGTTATTGGTTCTGTAGCTACATTTAAAATTTTAATATCATGTTTAATAACATCTAAAATATGTCCCCATAAGTTAGCCAAGTTATAAAATTGAAATGAGCCTCTGCTATCAGTAAAATTTAAAGCTGAAAAACCTAAATCATTAAAAACTTTTTTTAATTTTTTTTGTTCTTCATTTGTTAAATCACGACACTTATAAAAACCATTATCAATCTTAAAATAATATTTAGCTAGTTCACTATTTTGTAATAATAATTCTTCATATTTATTTTCTTTTAACATACTAGGAATAATATTAATTAAATCATAAATAAAATTTTTCTTTAAATTTTTACCATACAAACCAGGAAGTCTAATAATATGATAATCATAAATATTGTTAATAACCCAATCTTCTAAATATTTTCGATTTTTACCATATGCATCTTTACTTACTTCAAACATAGTTTCTTCATCAACATTTACTGGATTATCATAAACATCAATAGTTGAAATTAAAACCAATTTTTTGGGATTAATTTTTTTAATATTTTCTATAGCATTTAAGATAATTTTAAAATCTTCATCAGGATTAGCATTAGCAATAAATTTTTGAGCTGGTATTCCACAATAAACTAGAAGATCAGGATTTAAATCAAAAGCTTCATTAATATTTTTAGAATTAAAACACTGAGTAAACTGATGTTGGGCATTAATATTCGAACCAACAAAACCTGTATAACCTACTAAAAATTCTTTCATAACTTGCCTCTTTTCTATAAGAATAAATTTTTTTATCAATACTTTTATATTTTATCATTTCTAAAAATGTTTAACAACATATAGTATTTAAAAATCGAGGAATTTAAACACCACTGAACCCATTTAACACCACTGAACACCACTGAACACCGCTGAACACCATTGGTCAGCTCTGGTCTGCTCTTATTTTATTTTTTTATCATTTCTAAAAATGTTTCACAACATCTATTAAAATAATTTTGTTTTAAACATATAATACCAAAATCCCTTTTAGGAATTTTTGGTATTACATTTAATTCATATAATTCTTTATTATTTAATTCTTTTAAAACATATTCTTTAGTTACTACTCCTACTCCATAACCTATTTTAGCAAATTCAATTAATAAATTAGAAGATGCTGCATCAATAACACTATGTAAAGTAACATTATTTTCTTTACAATATTTTTCAATATAATCTCTTGAACTAGATGGTTGTTTTTGCATTAAAATTGGTAATTTAACTAAATCTTTTAAATTAAGTTTTTGATTTATTAATTCATGATAATCTTTACTTACTACAAATATATCTTCTAAAGTTCCTAATTTTTGATACCATAAATCATCGGTTATTATTAAAGGAAATTTATTAATTATAAAATCAATATTTCCCTTTTTTAAATCTTCTTTTAATTTACTTGTTGGATCAGTACTAATCTCAAAATTAACATTTGGATAGTCTTTATGAAACATTTTTATATAAGGCATTAAAAAGTTTTTAGCTAAAGTTGTACTTATACCTATTCTAATTGTTCCTACTAATAAATCTTGACCATCTTTAATTTTTTGAGTTGCTTTAGAAAGTAAATTTAAAGCTTCTTCTATATCATTATAAATTAAATTACCTTCTTTAGTTAAAATAACGCCTTTTTGATTTCTAATAAATAATTTACAATTATAAATACTTTCTAATTTTTTAATTTGTTTAGTTATTGCTGGTTGAGAAATATGTAATTTTTCACTAGCTTTTGAGATATTTTTAGCTTTTGCCACTTCATAAAATAAATTCCACAAATCTAAATTCATTATAACCTCCTGTTATATTAACTATAAATAATATATATTTTTATTATATTTTTAATTGTGATATATTGTCAATAGAAAGAGGTAGTTGGTATGGAAGTAAAAAAAGATTTAGAAATTAAAGATATGTATCATTTTTTAGAAACTTATTGCGAAAAAAAGCATTATGAAAATGCTTTAGTTGCCCTGCCTTTTGCTAGGGAAGTTCATAAAGAACAAAAACGTTTAGGTGGAGAACCATATATAATTCATCCTTTAAGTGTTGCATTCTTTTCAATAGGCATTGGACTTGATTCTGATAATATTATTAGTGGTTCATTATTACATGATACGATTGAAGATCAACATGCTAATTTAGATTTAATAAATATTACTTATGAAATTAAGCATATTGTTAATTTACTTACTTTCATTAAAAATACAAATCTCAGTAAAGATATTGCATTAAAAAATTATTATGAAAATATTAAGACTAACTGTGATGCCATCATAATTAAATTAATTGATCGAATTCATAATTTATCAACAATGAATAATGCCTTTTCTTTAGAAAAAATGAAAAATTATATTATTGAAACCCAAAAATATGTTATACCTTTAGCTGATTATGCTAAAAATCATTATCAAAACATAACTAATAAATTATGGTTATTAAAATTTTATTTAACGACACTAGTTAATACTACTGATTATGTGATTAATGAAGAAGAAAAATTAATTAGGAAAATATGCTAATTATATTTTATTATCTATTTTTTTAAATTTGACATAAAATATTATAGGAAGTGGTTTTATGTATCCAGGAAGAACTTTAACTTTAACAAGTATGATAGGAAGAATAAATAGAACTTTAAATTTTGCTAATCAAGTTATACCCTTATATATGAAAGCCAAACCAATGGTGAAAAATGCTAAAGATGCTTTTAAAGTTGCCAAAGTTTTTATGGAAAAACCAAAAGTAACAACAAAAACAACTAAAATAATTGAAACCCCAATAAAAAAAGTAGAAACCAAAATTCCTACTAATAAGCCTGTATTCTTTCAATAGGATTTTTTTATTCATTTTTTAGCATATATTCCTTTTTTACCTTGAAGTTTTAAAACTTCACTTTTTAAAATTTTATCTTCTTTTGTTCCTGTTAAATTTAAACTTTTCATTTCTTGTTCCATACCCAAAACATTAGTCTTTACATTAATTTCTTATCACCTAAATAATCAATATTATTCTTTTCACATGATTTTATTATAGAACCATTTTCTTCAAAACCATTGTTTTTAAATATTTGCAACAATTTCATACATTTTTCTTCAGTTTCATAAGTATAAGTTTTTGATTCATCGCTTGTGCTTAATTCTATAAAATATAATGGTTCAAATGGTTCACATTCTTTAGTAATCTTTTCATTTCTGCTTAATGATAAAGAACTTAAATTTTCTAGAAATTTTTCTTTTGTATCAAATGTTTCCAAATTATGTTTTAGAAAACCTGCTTTTAAAGTAAAGTAAGATTTTTGTTCTTGATACAAAGTTAGCAATTCGCCTCCATAGTTTTCAATACTACTTTGAACATTTTGTAAAATTTCTTGACATTTTGCTAAGTTTTTAAATCCCATACCCAATATTGGATTATACAAATTAAATTCAAAACTTGATATATAAGATTCATAGTTTTTACAATTTTCTGATGATGAATATGCATCAAACAATTCTGGATCTTCAGCTGAAATAGTATCACTTGATATTATTTCACTTTTATAATCATTTATATCAATTTCATTAGAGAATATTTTACATAATCACTATCTAGTGTCGTTTCATCAAGCATTTCTAAATTGATTGTATAATCTGCATTGTCTTTTTCTTCTTCTATTTCAACATTTAAACATGCTGTATTAACAACATTTTATCGAGTAGAAGTATGGGTCACCCCATACAACCCTCTCAGAACTGGACGT
>CANQSO010000005.1 GCA_947626535.1 uncultured Bacilli bacterium
CCTATCATATAGCTGCCTATAACAAAAAGCCTTTTGAAATAAATTAACTAATATAATTGAATAGGACATTTTAACTTGTAAATCACAAAAAAGTAAAGAAATAGTACTTTTTTCTTTTAGATTATGGTAAAATATTTATTACGGAGGTAAGAAACATGGGAATATTTAGAAAATTAATTGATTCCGAATATAAAGAATTAAAAAGATTTGAAAAGATTGCTGATGAAATTGTGGCTTTAGAGCCTGAAATGGCAAAATTAAGCGATGAAGAATTAAAGAATAAAACGGTGGAATTTAGAGAAAGATTAGATAAAGGAGAAAGTTTAGAAGATCTTAAAGTCGAAGCTTTTGCAGTTGTAAGAGAAGCTGCTTATCGTGTTATTGGTGAAAAAGCTTATTATGTCCAAATATTAGGTGGACTAGCTATTCATTATGGTAATATTGCGGAGATGAAAACTGGTGAAGGTAAAACCTTAACTGAAACAATGCCTACATACTTAAATGCTTTAACTGGCGAAGGTGTTCATATTGTAACCGTTAATGAATTCTTAGCAAAACGTGACTCTGAATGGATGGGTAGTGTCTTTAGATTTTTAGGATTAACTGTTGGATTAAATTTAAGAGAAATGAATCCAATGGAAAAACAAGCTGCTTATAATTGTGATATTACTTATTCTACTAATAATGAAATAGGTTTTGATTACTTAAGAGATAATATGGTTGTTAGAAAAGAAGATCGTGTTCAAAGAGGATTAAACTTCTGTATAGTCGATGAAGTTGACTCAATCTTAATTGATGAAGCAAGAACACCATTAATTATTTCTGGTGGAAAGCAAAATGCGAGAAATTTATATCAAGAAGCTAATGATGCAGTTAAAGGTTTTAAAGAAGATGAAGATTATACTTTAGATGCTAAGACTAAAAATGTTAGTATTACGGAAGTTGGAGCTGAAAAGTTAGAAAAACATTTTCATTTAGAAAATTTATATGAATTTGGTAATTCTGTTTTAGTCCATCATATTAATAATGCTTTAAAAGCTAATTTTGGGTTTAAAAAAGATGTTGATTATGTTGTAACTAATGGTGAAGTTATAATTGTTGATCCATTTACAGGACGTTTAATGCATGGTAGACAATATAGTGAAGGATTACATCAAGCTATTGAAGCTAAAGAAAGAGTTAAGATTAATGAGGAAACTCAAACAATGGCAACAATTACTTTCCAAAATTTATTTAGAATGTATAATAAACTAGCTGGTATGACAGGTACTGCTAAGACTGAAGAAGAAGAATTTAGAAATATTTATAATATGTATGTTATTTGTATTCCAACTAATAAACCGGTTATTAGACAAGATTTACCTGATTTAATTTATAGTGGAGAAAAGGGTAAATATCAAGCTGTTGTAAATGTAATTAAAGAAATACATGCAACTGGACAACCTATTCTTGTTGGTACAATTTCTGTTGAAAATAATGAAAGATTAAGTGCAATGCTTAAAAAAGAAGGCTTAAAGCATGAAGTATTAAATGCTACTAATCAAGCTCGTGAAGCTGAAATTATTGCTAAAGCTGGAGAAAAAGGAGCTATTACAATTGCTACTAATATGGCTGGACGTGGTACCGATATTAAACTTGGTGAAGGTGTTAAAGAATTAGGGGGACTATATGTAATTGGTACTGAACGTCATGAATCTCGTCGTATTGATAATCAGCTTCGTGGACGTTCTGGTCGTCAAGGAGATCCTGGAACTAGTCAATTCTTTGTATCTTTTGAAGATGATTTAATGAGAAGGTTTGGAACTGACCGAGTTAAAACAATGATTGAAGCTTTAGGAATGACTGGTACGCAAAGTATTCGTTCTAAAAGATTAACTAAATCTATTGAACAAGCTCAGAAAAAAGTTGAAGGTAATAACTTTGATATGCGTAAGAATTTACTTGATTATGATAATGTTGTTAATGAACAAAGAAGAATTATATATGAACAACGTAATGAAATAATTAATAATGAAAGTATTCATGATAGTATTAAAGAAACATTTAGAAATATTATTGAAGATTTAGTTACAGCGCATATTGAACCTGAAGGATATTTAACAGAAGATGATTTAAAAGAAATTGTTGAATATATGAATACTAATTTTATGAAGAATTCTAAGTTAGAGGTTGCGGATATTAAAGATTTAGATGAAGGTAAAGTTATTGAATTTTTAACGGAAAAATTAAATAATGATTATGAAGATAAGATTAAAGATGCTCCTAATTTTGAAGAATTTGAAAGAGCTATATCTTTAAGAATTATTGATTCATTATGGGTAGAACATTTAAATGCAATGGAAGCTTTAAAAGAAGGTATTTTCTTAAGACAATATGCTCAAGCTAATCCATTACAAGCTTATACAATGGAAGGTTATGATACTTTTGAACAATTATTAAATAAGATTGATGAAAGTATTGCACAGTTTTTGTTAAAAGCAAATATTGAACAAAATACCGAAAGAAAGCAAACTATTAAAGGCAACACTAATGAACATAAAGAAAAGGAAAGTAGAAAGCCAATAAGAAAAGAACAAAAAATTGGTAGAAATGATCCTTGTCCATGTGGCAGTGGTAAAAAGTATAAAAATTGTTGTGGAAAGTAGTAGATTTTATAAGGTTTTGTGAAGCATAGGTTTTGAAAAAATTATAAAAAAACCCAAAAAATTGAAAAATGTGCTCAAAATGTGCACAAATAATTAAAATGTTCCCAAAAATTTGAAAAATTTAAATGAAACAAAGGAATTTTCAATGGGAACATTTTTTGTAAAATTAAATCAGTTTTATACTGATTTTTAATTTTTTTCTAATATTAATTTTTTACCTTCTTTAGCAACTTCAACATTTTTAAAATTTTGTTTAGCTTCCTCTAAATATAATCTTTTATCTTCTTCCGGCCAAAAATGTGTTAACAATAATTTTTGCACATTAGATTTACTTGCTAAAATACTAGCGTCATAAGCTGTCATATGCGTTTTACTATTAGAATTATGTGCTTTTAGGAAAGAACTTTCACAAATTATTAAGTCAGCATTTTTGCAAAAATCTACTAATTTATTTAAATTTGTGGTACCTATATCAGAAGTATAAACAATCTTAAAATCTTTGTTTTGTAATTTAACCATATATGATTCAATAGTATGAGATTTATTATCTTCAAAGCTAATTCTTAAATCATCTATAAGAAATGAATATGAATTATTTATATAATAATAATCTGAATAGCTTTCATTATTAGATATGATTGATTCTTTATTAAATGAAATATCATTTTTAGGTAAATATATTTTTACTTTGTTATCAAGTAATTGCAAGTTATGGTAAACAAAAGAAGCATATTGTAAAGCACCTAAATCTCCAAAATGATCTTTGTGATAATGCGTTATAATTATACTTAAATCTTTCAAATCATTTGGAAAATTTAATAATCTTGTTATACCATTACCACAATCTAATAATATTTTTTTGTTATTATATTCAACTAAAAATCCAGGGCAATTCATATTTCCTTTTGTATAAGGGGATATTGTCCCAAGTGGCGTAATTATTATTTTACTCATCTTATCAAACTCCTTTGCTTTACAATCATTTTTTCTTCTACAATCGGGTCTACATATCTTGAAACATTTTTATTAAGATTAAAAACTTCTTTAACCATACTTGATGATACAAATTGATATTCTTTATCTGCAAATAAGCAAATTGTGTTTACTTTATTATTTGATATTTCCTTATTCATTTGTTGTAATTGAACTTCATAGTCATAATCACTTAAACTTCTAAGTCCTCTAATAATTGCCTTACATTCATGAAGTAGAGCAACATCAACTGCAGCACCACTAGCAGAAATAACTCTTACATTATTTATTCTTTGATATAATTCTTTAATTATTTCCATTCTTTCTTCTAAAGTGAACAATCCGGATTTTTTTAAGGGATTTTGCATAACTGCTATTATTACTTCATCAAATAAATTACTAGCTTGCTCAACAATATTCATATGCCCTTTTGTTATTGGATCAAAGCTTCCAGGATATAAAACCTTTGTCATAATGATTTCACCAACCTTTTAACCATTTCTTTATCATTTGCTTTTAAAACATAATCAAATGCACTTTCGTCATAACTGATACTTGCTTTTTCCCTTAAATCAAATGCTTCTTCTGTTATGTTATCTCTTTTAATTGCTCTTTGCTTTCTAATTTCATATGGGATATCTAAAAGTATTTTTATATCACACATATCAAAGTATTTTGAAATTGAAAGTAATAACCAATCTAGAATTATAATTTTATCTTTATGAAGATTCAAAAAGTAATCAATTTCTAGTTGCATATATTGCCATGTAATATCGGATAGTTTATTCATTTCATTTCGTGAATTAAAAACAATTTCACCAAGTTTTTTTCTATCAACTATGTTTTCTTTTATGATAGATTCTCCAAATGAATTTATTAATTCTTCTTTAACCTCTGGTAGTAATAATACGCTGTGGCCAACTTTATCAATGTCTAAGTGTATTGCTTTATTATTTGTTAATTCAATTATTTGATTTGCTAGGGTACTTTTACCACTGCCTGATTTACCACAAATCCCTATAATCATACTTTTTTTCTCCTTTCTGTTTGTATTGTATTACATTATTTAGTATAATTAAAATATATATTTATTATGTCTGTCATAACAGGAGGTTATTATGAATATTGATTTTGAATTATATAGAATCTTTTATGTAGTAGCAAATCACTCTAATATTACTAAGGCTAGTGAAGAATTAAATATATCTCAACCTGCAATAAGTAAATCAATTAAAAATCTAGAGGAACAATTAGGTGGTCAATTATTTGTTAGAACTAAACGAGGTGTGATTCTTACTGAAGAAGGAAAAGAGTTTTATAACTATATAAAACAAGCAATTGAATATATTAATAATGCTGAAAATAAGTTTACTGATCTTATTAATCTTGAAACAGGGTGTATAAAAATTGGTATTAGCACAACATTAACAAAAGAATTTTTACTTCCGTATTTAGAAAAATTTCATTCTTTATATCCTAAAATAGATGTAAAAATTATAACTAATATCACATCAGAGTTAATATCGAATTTAAAAAATGGATTAATTGATATAGTAATATTAAATTTAAATGATAAAAGTTATGTCAATGATTTAGAAATTATTAAATGTAAAAAAATTAGAGATTGTTTCGTAGTAAGTAATAAATATAAGGATTTAATTGGACAAGAAATTTCTTTAAAAGATTTAAACAATTATCCTTTAATTTTACAAGCAAAAGGATCTAACACTAGAGATTTTTTAGATAAGTTTTCAAGAGAAAACAAGGTCATTCTTAAACCTAATTTTGAATTAACAAGTTATTCATTAGTTGCCGAGTTTTCTAAAATTGGCTTTGGAATTGGATATGTAACTAAGGAATATATTAAAAGTTCAATTGATAATAAAGAATTATTTGAGCTAAATATAAAAGAAAAAATTCCTTGTAGATATATTGGCATCGCATTATCAAAAAATCATTTGCCTAATTTTAGTACGAAAAAGTTAATTGAAATTATTAGAAAGGAAAATGTTAATTAACTATAAATAATGTTATTTGGCTAATTGATTATTATTAATAATTTCGATATAATATCTTTATCAAAACTTATTAGAAAGTTTGATATAATTATTTAAAATATAATTGTAAGCGAATGATAACAATGTTCTCAATTTGTTCCCATCTTATGAAATATTTATAGTAAACATAGTACTATAAATACCATAAATACTATTTGTTCTCAGACCTAAAATTCCTTGAAATACCGATAATAACGGTAATACTATATATACTCAAAAGTAGGGAGCATGTGGTAGCGGCAAAAAGTACAAGAACTGTTGCGGAAAATGATTATGAAATAAGGGAAAAATTGATTTGTTAAGAAATAAAATGTGGTAGCGAAAATAAATTTTGTCCACAAAACATAAAAAATAATAGCTAAAACACTTATAAATAAAGGAGTGTTAACATAAATTACATGTTGACATTCCTTTTTGTTTTAGCTAAGAAAGGTATGGTGAAAAATAAATTAATCTTTAAATTGTAGTAAAAATATTGATTTTAGAAAGGAGACAAAAATATGAGTAGAATCAATATAAAAAAACGTGGTAAAGTATACCAATATTGCTTTGAAGCAGCAAAGGTAAATGGAAAAAGAAAGCAAATTACAAAATCAGGATTTAAAACAAAAAATGCAGCTTATGTTGCAGGAGAAAAAGCATATGAGGAATATATAAATGGTGGATGTGTTACGCAAGCATATATGTCATATGGTGATTATTTAGATTACTGGCTAGAACACTATTGTAAAGAATTTTTAGCTCATCGAACGGTTGAAGAATACTCTGTTATAGCCAATAAATATTTAAAACCAGGATTAGGGCATTTTAGATTAAATGCAATCACAGGTCATCAATTAAATATGTATTTGATTGAAATATGTAAAAGATATAACTATTCTTATGGTTATTTTAGAAATTTTGTAAAAACTATAAAATGTTCTTTTAGGGTGGCAACAGATATTTTTGGATTCATTCGATATAATCCTTCTCTTACAATACAATTACCACCATTAAATAATGTAAAAAAAAAATTAATTAAACATGTATACACACAAGAAGAAATAGATCTTATTTTAAATCGCTTTAAAAATAATTCCACTTTTACATGCTTGTTTATAACAGCTTGCTATACTGGAATGAGACCTAGTGAGATTTGTGCATTAACTTGGAATGATATTGATTTTGAAAAAAGACTTATTAAGGTAAGACACAATGTATATAGCAAGATAAAAGACAACAAAGGAAGATGGTTTTTAGGTTCGACTAAAACAGTAAATGGAATTAGAGATATTTATATATCTGATACACTTTATATAGCATTAAAGAATTTTAAAAATAGGCAAGATAAATTAAAAAAAGAGTTTGGAAAAAATTATCATTATTATCATTTAGAAGAAGTAAAAAATAGATATGGAAAAATTAATGAATATAGAATTGTTGAAATTACTAGAAAAAATAAATTATTAAAAACTTTTGATTTAGTATTTACTAAAGATAATGGTATTTATAATGGTACGGATATTACAAGATATCCATATAAAGTTGTTCATGGTGAATTAGGTATAAATAATTGTAGATTTTATGATTTAAGGGGAAGTTTTGCAACAAGAACTTTACGAAGTGGTGTTGAAATTAGAGATGTGGCTGATATATTAGGCCATAGTAAAATAGAAACTACTGAGAATTATTACATATCAAGTTCTAAAGAAACAATGAAAAATGCTAGTAAAATGTTTGAACAAACAGTGAAGTCAGAAACTATAGATGAAATAATTAAATATTTGCCTATAGTTTATAAACAATGAGGAATATCTTTAATGAATGAGGTTATCGTGGCTACCGATTTAACTAATTCCAAAATAGATAGACAGAATATATTAAATAATAATTTTGCTGTAAGTGAAATAGAAAAAGCTTGTAGTATAAAAGTTATTTTACAAATATGTTTGAAGTATTTACTTTTAACGATAACAGTGCTAATATATAACTTAAGTTTTACAAGGGGATGGAGATGACATTTATATGGTTAATTATTCTAAAGTATCGGCCGAAGGTTGTGAACAATTAGAATGTTTAGCAGAAGCATATAATTTATTTGCTCTTTTTGGCACTCCAGCTAATGTTATTTTTGCTGACTAATTTATTATTAATGTTAACAAATTTAAAGATATTTTTACGCAATATTTTTCGCGTGAAAATATCTTTTTTTCATGTAAATGTAACAAAAGTTTTGCTCTTTTGAAGTATGCTTCAGAGCAAAATTGTGGTATAGAAGTAGCAAGTAATTATGAATTAAGTGATGCACTTAAGTTTACAAAAAAAATAATAGCTTCTGGTCCTGCAAAGGATTATGCTTATTTGAATAATTCAATAGATAACGATGTACTGATATCTGTTGATGATGTTGAAGAATTAAAACAAATTAAGGAAATTAACAAGCCAGCTCGGATTCTTTTAAGAATTTCCGATTTATTAGGAAAAGTTAGCAGATTTGGAATAAACTTAAATCAAATTGATTTTTGTTTAGACATTATTTCTAATAGTTTAATACAACTTGAAGGATTTTCATTTCATATAAATAACTACTCTTTAGATGATAGAATTAATGCAATTAATGAAGTAGTAGAATTAACTGAATCTAAAAAAATAAATATTAGTTTTATTGATATAGGCGGAGGAATTCCTACAAATTATTGTACTAAATATGATTACTATAATTTTTTAAAACAAAATAATAAAGAAATGTATTTTAAGGAACACTTTATTACCGATTATTATCCTTATTATAGTGAAATTGCTGATGAAAAAGCATTAGATTATATTTTGAAAAACGTTTATAAAAAATTAAACGAAAAAGGAATTGAGATTATTATAGAACCAGGTAGGAGCCTACTTAAGAATGTTGGAGTTAGTATATATGAAGTTCAATATATGAAGAGATTATTTAATGGTGAAAAAATTATTGTTACAAATGGAAATATCAATTGTTTATCAGAACAATGGTTTAATAGCGATTATTTAATAGAGCCTAAATTAATTTCTAAAAATAATAATTCTAATAATAGTATTTTAGCAAGTGTTGCAGGTAATTTATGTTTAGAACAAGACATGATTACATGGAGAAAGATTAAATTTGATACAATTCCAGAAAAGGGCGATTTATTAATTTATTATAATACAGCTGGTTATCAAATGGATTCAAATGAAAGTGAATTTCATAAAATTCCGTTAGTCAAAAAGTATATTGTTAAAAAAAATGACAATGGATATGTTATAGAGGAGGATAAGAAGTTTGATTGTAAATAAAGTCACAGATTTAATTGGGAATACACCATTGTTTGAAATTAAGATGAAAAACAACGATTGGAAAATTTTTCTTAAACTTGAAAAATTTAATCCAGGTGGAAGTATGAAAGACCGAATGGCATTAAATATGATTGAACAAGCAGAAAAAGATGGAAGATTAAAACCGGGAGGAACAATAATAGAGTCATCAAGTGGGAACACTGCTATCGGATTAGCAATTGCATCAGCAATAAAAGGATATAAATTTATAGCAGTTGTAGATCATCACGCCTCAAAAGAAAAAATTGATATGATTAAAGCATATGGTGGAGAAATTGTAGTTGTTGGTGATGAATATAAAGCAAATGAAGTTGCAGTAGTTGAAAGGGAAAGAACAGCCAAGAGAATGTCTGAGGAAATTGAAAATTCTTTTTTCCCTAATCAAGCAGATAATTTTGATAATCGTTCAGCATATACTAATACCCTTGCAAAAGAATTAATTAAAGAATTAGGGACTATTGATTCTTTTTATGCTGCAATTGGAACAGGTGGTTCATCTTGTGGTACAGCAATTGGATTAAAAGAAAATAATAAAAATACAATTATTAATGTTGTTGAGCCGGTGGGTTCTATATTATTTGGTGGTAAAGGACAACCTTACTTTCAATCAGGAACTGGTAATCCTATAGATGCGTCAATACCAAAAATAATTGATTATGAAATTATAGATAATAATTTTTATGCTAAGGATGATGAGGCATTTAATACTTGTAGATATTTTGCAAAAAAATATGGTTTATTAATTGGTGGTTCAGCAGGAGGAGTTATTTATAAAGCACTAGAAGATATAAATAGTAAAACAGGTTCTGGTAATGCAGTTATCTTATTATGTGATGGTGGAGAAAAATACTTAAATAATGTCTTTAATGATGAATGGATGATAAATAATAACTTAATTAATGATGAAGTTGCTGAAAAATTGGAACAATGGATTTAGGAGAGATAACTATGAGATTTGAAAAATGGGAAGAGGAAGCATTTAATTATCTTACATCTTTATATGAAAACTTTTTTAAAGAGTTGTCAGAAAAATGTATGGACTGTTTTAGAATAGATTCTAGAGAACTATTCTCTGAAAATGTTAAAGAATTAACTGACGAGCAGGAAAAAAAGATAAAAGATTATTGGGAAAAATATACAAAAGATTTTGATATTGCATATCACAAATATTATATAGATAGAACTGGAAAATTTGATGAAAGATTTATTCCAGATGATTTATTTGTTGGATATATTGATGGCTATTTAAATAATAGAGCAATTGAACCAGGGGTTGCAGATAAAAACTATTTTGATTTATATTTAAAAGGTTTTAATTTGCCCAAGACATATGTTCATTTGATAAATGGTGTTTTTGAAGATAAAGACTATAACATTATAACCAAAGAAAAAGTGATTGATATTTTATTATTAGCTAGTAATATTACGATAAAACCAAGTATGGCATCATATGGTGGGAAAGGTGTTATATTTCTTAATAATCCAACAAAAAGAGATTTAATAGATTTTTTGGATAATCTAGAAGATGAAAACTTGATTTTTCAAGAAACAGTGAATCAATCTAAAGAAACTGCTAAATTACATCCAGATTCACTTAATACAATCAGGATTATGACATTAATTCTAGATGGAGAGGTAAAAGTCTTACCTTGGTGTGCATTCAGAATGGGAATTGGAAAATCTAAAGTTGATAATGCGAGTTTTGGTGGGATTTACTGTAAAGTTAACGAAGATGGAACACTTTCAAATTTTGCATATGATGCACTTGGTAAAAGATTTGACAAACATCCAGATGGTGGAAATTTTGAAAATGTAAAATTTGAATTTATAGATAAGGTTAGAGACTTAGTAAAAGAAGCAGCGCAAAGATTTCCACATTTTAGATTAATTGGATGGGACATTGCAATTACAAAAGATAATGAACCAATTATTATTGAAGCAAATTTAACAATGAGTGGAATGGATGTTATTGAAACGATATGTGGTCCATTGTTTGGTGAGTATACTGAAAAGGTGTTAGAGGAAGTATTCTTAAAAAAGCATAAAAAGAAAACATCGATGGATATATCACAATATGTATAGTTAGGAGAAATAGATATGAAAAAAGTAAGAGAAGAAGAATATATATATGCTGGTATTCCTACTTATATGGGTGGGGAATTCATTAGAGAAAAAGAAATAAAAAACTATGATGTAGTATTTTTGGGTGTTCCTTGTGATTATGGTGCATCGTATAGGTTAGGTGCAAAATATGCTCCAAGACAATTAAGAGAGTATTCATTTTGGGATAGAATCTATGGAGAAGAATTATATGATTTAGATCATAATGAATATTTAAAAACTAATGAACTGAAAATAGCAGATTTAGGAGATGTGTACGTTAATCCGACTAATACAGAAGAAAATCAAAATGCAATAACCGAAAAAGTATATTCTATTACAAAAAATAGTTTTCCTCTTGTATGTGGTGGAGACCATTCTATTACATATGGCAGTTTTAGAGGCTTTTATAAAGTCATAAAAGAAAAATATCCTGATTATGAAATTGGATTAATACATTTTGATGCACATATGGATGTAGAAGATAAGTATTTAAATATGCCGGATATTTGGCATGGTAATGTATTTAGAAAACTGATTGAAGATGGATATTTAAATGGTGAAAATATGTATACAATAGGTCCACGAGGTGTTGTTGGAAAAGATTGGTTTGATTATGTAAAAGAAAAACATATTAATTTATTTACATCTAACTATACAAAAAAGAATGGAATTTTGAACATTATTAATGAGATAAAAGAAAGAAATAAAAATAAGAAAATAAAGTTTTATATAACATTTGATATTGATTGTTTAGATGTATCATATATTTTTGGAACAGGTACTCCACAATGTAATGGCTTAACACCTTATGAATGTGATGAGGCATTAAGAAACTTGCATGATTTAGATATAGCTGGATTTGATATTGTAGAACTTAATCCAAAACTTGATGATTCTCATACATCATTTGTTATTGCTGAAGAATTACTATATCACTTTTTAGCATTTGGTCTAAATAAGGAGAAGTTAAAATGAAAAAAATAGCAATGTTATTTAATTTAAATAGACATCAATATGAATATGAAACAGAATTTGATTCTGAATTAACTATTGAAAGTATATATAATGTTTTATCTAAAAAATATGAAGTAAAAAAAAATTGAAGCCGATAAAGAATTTAAATGGATAGATAAGTTAAATCAATATCAGCCTAATCTGGTCTTTAATATTTGTGAAGGATATAATGGTCCTGCTAGAGAATCTGTATATGGAGCAATATTAGAACAATTTAAATATAATTATTCAGGTCCAGACAGCACGAATTTGTTGATGTGCCATAATAAATTTTTAGTAAAAAATCTTTTAAAAGATTGTATAGATTGTCCAAAAGGGTATAGTGTTTGTGAAAAAAATGATATTGATTTATTGAATGATATTCAATTTCCAGTAATTGTCAAATTAAATTCTGAAGGTTCAAGTATGGGAATGGATGAAAAATCAATAGTAAATTCATATGATGAATTAAAAAAACAAATATTATCTTTACTTGAGAAATATGATAGAAATGTTTTAGTAGAAGAATATATAGAAGGCCAAGATTTTAGCATGATTTATGTTGAGGGGATTGGTGCATTAGGACCATGTATAGTTAATTGTGATTCTGAATTTTATGATTATGAAATGAAAACTATTAAGGATGATACAGTTGATATACAAACAGCAAATGGCGAATTTAAATCTTTAAAAAATATTGTTTTGACTATTGCAAAAAAATTAGATATTAAAGGATATGCAAAAATAGACTTTAGAGAAAAAGATGATAAGTATTATTTGATAGAAGTTAATTCTCAAGTAAGTTTTCATCCTACTGGCGAATTTATTACATGTGCAAAGACAGGTGGATATTCGTTTGATGATATCATCAATTATATTGTGGAAAAAGCATTGGAAACTAGTGCCAAAAAAAATTCAATAGGATATAAGGTGATTGATAATGATAGATGAAAAAATAATTGACAAAGAATTGCAAGAAAAATATCGACAATTAGTTGAAATGGATAATTTGCTACCAATTAAAATATCTGACTTTTATATGAAAAAAATAATTGAAGAAATAGATACAATTGGTATGGGTGGACCATTATATAGATCAGTAATTCCTATAAAAGATAAAATAGATTTAAAAACCAGTGTTGAAACTAGAGATTATGTTGAAGAAGATAAACATAATCCAGTTGAAAATTGCGATTACATAATTCAAAAATATGAAAATCGTTTAGTTTTTATTATAACGGATGTTTGTTTTGCACATTGCCAATATTGTTTTAGAACTTATAATTTGTCTAAATTTCAACAAAGTAATTTGAAAGAAACAATAAAAAATAAAATATTGGTTTTGAAAAAGTATCTACAATCGCATTCAAATATAAAGGAAGTAATATTTTCTGGTGGAGATCCGTTAAGTATAGGCTATGAAAATATGAAATTTGCGTTAGATGAATTACAACAATGGAATATTAGAATACATACAAGAGCAATTGTATATGAACCATCTATTTTTACAGAAAAAATGATAAATTTATTCAATAAACATAATATTAGACTTGTATTTCATATTAATCATCCTTATGAAATAGATGAAGTAGTTGAAGAAAAGATAAATGAAATTAGAAAAGCTGGAATAAGAATGTATTCTCAATTTCCACTATTAAGAGGTATTAATGATAATTCAAAAGTTTTAATAAAATTATTAATAAAAATGGACGAATTAAATATTAGACCATTATCTATTTTTATTCCTGATCCAATATCATATGGTGCTGTAAATAGAATTTCAGTAAGTAGAATAGAAAAAATAATGGATGAAGTAAATTGGAATGCTCCTTCTTGGGTTAATTCAGTTAGGTTTGTAATGGATACTACAATTGGAAAAGTGAGAAGAGAGAATATAATAAAAAGAGAAGGCAAATGTATTACATTTTCTAGAGATGGCAAAACTGTAGAATACTATGATTTAGATGATGGAATTGATGTTCCTTCACCAATTGATAAATTATTGTGGAAAAACTAATGAATTGAATATATATATTTTTTTAAAAGTGATACAATATAATTAAGTAATTTCATTTTACATGAAAGGAATGATTAAAATGCCACATTATAATGCGTATGATAGTTTTAAAACTAAAAAAAGTATAGAAAAAAAACAAAGAGCTAAAGAAAGAGCTTTTGGAAAGAAAACTGAAGCAGTAGATAACTTTATTATTGATTCTTGTGATGAATATGGAGTTGTTATTGAAGTTAGATATGATGATGCATATATACTTTATAATGGAGAAGTAGTATTAGCAAAACTAAGAAATGATATAAACTTAGTTTGTAATCAAGTTGTTTTTCCTGGAGATAAAGTAGATATAGAAAAAGCAAATGATACATATATTATCAATCACTTATTAAATAGAACTTCAATATTATCAAGAACTAAAAAAGATAGTACGAGATTAAATGATGTTGGATCAACAAAGAATATTGCTTCAAATGTTGATTTGGCTGTAATTGTGGTTGCTGCTAAAGAACCACCATTACATCCAAAATTTATTGATAGATATCTAATGATTCTTCAAAACAGTAATATTCCAGCTATAATTTGTTTAAACAAGTGTGATTTAAAGACTGATGAAGATGAAGAAATCCTTTCAACGTATAGAGATTTAGGAATAGATGTAATTGAAACATCCACTTATAGTAATATTGGCATTAATGAATTAAAGGCACGATTAATTAATAAACAAGCTATATTTGTTGGAAATAGTGGTGTTGGAAAGTCTTCACTTACAAATGCTATTATGGGAGATGATGAAATAAAAACAAGCCATGTTAGTGATAAAAGTAAACGTGGAAGACATACAACAACAACTTCAAAATACTATGTATGGGAAGATAATTCTTCCATCATTGATACACCTGGTATAAGAAGTTTAGATGTTTCAACTTTTAATCCAATTGAAATACAAGATTACTTTCCTGAATTTGAAAATTGGAGAGATAAATGTAAGTATAATGATTGTCTTCACTTTAACGAGCCTTATGATTCTTGTATAATTAAACAAGGAGTGGCTAGCGGATTTATTAGTCCAGAACGCTATGAAAGTTATTTAAGAATTATGGGAGATGTACTTGGTGAAAAAAATTATGAAAGTATATTGAATGAAGTTGCTCCAGATTTCAAAAAAAAAATTAATTTTAAAAAATAAGTAATAATTATATTTATTTTATATGACAATAACTAAGTATTTAAAATTTAGATTAAAAATAATGTAATGTACTAGTAAACGAATGTTGTAAATTTCCTCATTATTTCCTCATTTTGTAAATAACGATAATACGGATAATACTATATATACTGATGTTACATTGACTGTATTTTCAAGAAATAACAATAATACTATAAATACCATAAATAAGGATAATATGAGATTGCACTGAGCATGTGGAAGTGGTAAAAAGTATAAAAATTGTTGTGGAAAATGATTATGAAATAAGGGATGTCGCAATATGATAAATGGGTGACATCTTTTAAATTTAAAGAGGTATGAATGACTAATAATGATAATTCTAATATAATTATTTATCAATCTGATGATAGAGAAACAAAACTGTTTGATTATCTCAACAACAAATGGCAATGCTTTTTAAAACTTCAAGAACGAATATTATTGAACACATAAACAATATATATTTAGAAGGAGAATTGGATAAAATTTCAACATGTCAGAATTTCCGACAAGTTTAAAAAGAAGAAATAGAGAGGTATGACGAGAAATTCCATTTTATAATTTAGATATGATAATATCTTTAGGATATTTTATTAAATCTAAAATAGCTACTAATTTTAGAAATTGGGCTACTTAAAGTTTGAAAGAATATATTCCAAAAAAGCATTGAAAAATGCAAAATAATTACTTTTGACATTATGCATGTTGTAATTTTTTTACATTTTGTATATAATAATGTTGGAGAGTGATATTATGTTAAAAAAAATAAAATTGGATAATTATACAACATTTATTAAACCTACTGAGATAGATTTTTCTGCTACTAACTATAAGTTTTTAGAAAATGAGAATGTTGGAAGTAACAAAATACTTAAAGGTTGTCTATTTGTTGGCGAAAATGCTTCTGGTAAAACAAAAATATTAAAAAGCATAACTTTATTGCTTGATTTATTATTTGGAAATAATGAAATGTATTTTATGTCTAATAAAAGTTTTTATACAACTAAACCAACATATAAACTTGAATATACATTTATAGAAGATAATAAAGAAATAGTATACTCAATTGAACTAGACAATAATAAAATTATTTCAGAAAAGTTATTTTTTGAGCATCAAATGATTTTAGAAAGATTAGGGAATACCGCAAAATTTAATTTAAATGAAGAAAAAACATTTAGTGATATTTCTGATAAACTATTGTTTTTGCGTAGAATATATTTTGATACTAATTTTTATGACAACAAAATATTAAATAAGTGGTTTTTATATATGAAAAAATCAGTATATATTAATTGCTATTATAGAACAGTTATTAATTATTTAGGAAGTAGTTTATTGGTTCATGAATATTTAAATAATAATACAGTAGATGATATAAATAAATTTTTAGAAAAAATTGATTATAAGCAAAAAATAGAATATGGTACAGAAATAATTGATTCAAATAAAAAAAACTTTGTTAAGTTAAATGACAATAAAAAATTTATTTCATTTAATAAGAAAGGTACAGATATTTATATCCCTGAAATGTTTGAATCAACAGGTAATATAACTTTTATGGAATTACTACCATCATTTTTACATGCTATTAATAATGAATGTATGATAATTATTGATGAGTTTAGTAGTGGTTTTCATAATGAATTAGAAGAATGCATAATAAAATATTTTTTTCATTATTCAAAAAATTCACAACTATTTTTTACTTCACATTCTACGAATATTTTAAATAATACATTGATTAGACCAGATCAAATATATTCAGTTTCTTTTGATTCAAAAAAAGGTTCAGTTTTAAAAAGATTTTCTGAAGAAATGCCAAGAGAATCCCAAAATACAGAAAAAATGTATTTAAATGGAGTGTTTAATGGAATGCCTAGATACAACAAAATCTTTAAAGATTAATTTTAAAAGAAATATTGGTTCAGTATTAATTGTTGTAGAAGGTGCTTCATATGAATTTGATTTATTAAAGCAAATTTTTAGAAAAATTCTTCATTACAATTATATTGAAAAAAGCAGAAATCAACAAAATTTTAAAAACTATGATGAATTTGTAATGAAAGGGAACGAAAACTCTCATGTGATAGTAATAAATTCAAAAAATTCTAATTTATCTTCTATAAAAAAAGATGAAAATTATCTTAATGAAATTTATAAACAATTATATTTAGAATATGGAATAGATGTAAAAAATATTAATATATATTTTATTTGGGATAGAGATAATGAATCTAATCCATCAGATGTAACAGAAGACTTATTAAGTCGATTAGGAAATTCAGTTGAGAATAAAAATGGGGAAATGAATGGATTATTATTGCTAAGTTATCCATGTATAGAAGCTTTTACTATTTCTAATTTTGATAAACAGACAACAAGTTTAAAAGAAAAAGATTTAAAAAAGTATGTTAAAGATAACGATTATAATATAAATAAAATAAATAGATATACACTATTGAATGCTACAGTTATGATGAACAAAAGTTTATTAGAATGTGGAATTACAGAATATGATTTAGATGATTTTTCAAAAACATCTTTAAAAGTTTTTAGTAAACAAGAATTATTTTTGCGTAGCAAAAAATATTATAATTTATTGTCATTAATTTCAATAATGCTTTTAGATTTAAATATTATAACAATAAGATAAATATTTTATAGTATAAAAATAATAAGCATTGTAGTAGCAATTATATTTTTGCCAATGGTAAAAATATAAAATATATAGTATAATAAACAAGTAAACGAATGTTGTAAATTTCCTCATTTTGTAAATAACGATAATACAGATAATACTCATAATACTATATATATTGATGTTTTGTTGACCGTATTTTCAAGAAATAACAATAATACTATAAATACCATAAATAAGGATAATATGAGATTGCACTGAGCATGCGGTTCGGGCAAGAAGTATAAGAACTGTTGCGGGAGAGGCTAGTAAATAAAGGGTTTTTATTAATTTTATAAAAAATTACATTGGTAGCGAAATTTGATTTTGTTTGCATAAGTTTAAAAAAATAGCTAATGTATCAGTATCCTTTTGAGGCAGCAAGAGTTAATGGTAAAAGAAAACAAATTACAAAATCAGGATTTAGGACCAAAAATGCTGCTTTTATTGCAGGGTAAAAAGCTTATGAAGATTATCAAAATGGTGGTTGTAAAGTGGAAGGCTGTATGTCTTATGGATATTTTAGAAATTTTGTAAAAGTTATAAAATGTTCATTTAGAGTTGCAACAGATATTTTTGGATTTATAAATTATAATCCTTCACTTACTATCAAACTCCCTTATATCGAATTATTAAAAAAACAAAGAAGGCACGTTTACACAAATGAGGAAATAGATCTTATATTAACTAGATTTATGAATAATGAACCTTTTACTTGCCTATTTATTACTGTTTGTTACACAGGTATGCGACCAAGTGAAGCATGTGCATTAACGTGGAATGATGTCAATTTAGAAAAAAGGATAATTACTATAAAGCATAATGTATATCCAAAAGTGAAAGATGAAAAAGGAAAATGGTTTATTGGTACACCCAAAACAGATACGAGTAATAGAGAAATTTATATATGTGATACGCTTTTTCAAGCTTTACATAACTTTAAGTCAAATCAAGAAAAACATAAAAAGTATTATAATAGTAAATATCATTATTATCATTTAGAAGAAGTTAAAAATAAATTTGGAAAGGTAGTTGAACATAGATTAATTGAATCAAAAAGAAAAAATCGAAATCAAGAAATATTTGACTTGGTATTTGTTAATAAAGATGGAAGTTATTCTGGTACAGATATAACGAAATATCCTTATAAAGTAATTCGCAATGAATTAGGAATTATTAATTGCCGTTTCTATGATTTAAGAGGCAGTTATGCTACTAAAAGTTTAAGAAATGGAGCAGATCTTAGAGATGTAGCTGATACATTAGGTCATAACAATATTGAAACGACCGAAAATTATTATGTCACAAGTTCTTTTGCTTCAAGGAAAGAAGTAAGCGAAAAATTTGAACAAACAATTTCTTCAAAAGTTATTGAACAAATTATAAATAAAAAGGGCTAAAATTTATTGATTAAATATACCACTTGCGGTATAATTGCTTTGAGAGGTGAAATCATGGAATTTATGACTACAAAAGAAGCTGTTCTAAAATGGAATATTAGTGAAAGAAGAATAAGAAAATTATTAAAAGAGGGAAGAATAGAAGGCGCAGTCAAAAATGGAAATAGTTGGAATATCCCAATTGATGCACTAAAACCAGTTGATAAAAGGGTTATAAAACCTGATCATAATGATTTTATTATTAATTTACCAAATAACTTTTTTGATGAAGTAGACAATTTGAAAAAAGAACTTGATAATAAAAGACCTATACCAAAAGATACACTTAGAACTCTACAAGAAAAAATTAATTTGGAATGGACTTATAATAGTAATGGTATAGAAGGAAATACTTTGACGCTTAGAGAAACTCAAGTAGTTTTAGAAGGAATTACTGTTGGTGGAAAATCAATAAAAGAACACTTAGAAGCTATAAATCACGAACGCGCAATTTTGTTTTTACAGACTATAGTAAAGGATGATGACCCGATTACTGAGTGGAACATTAAAAATATACACACTCTTATATTAAAGAAAATTGATGATGAAAATGCTGGAAGATATAGAAGTGAAAATGTAACTATAAAAGGAGCAACTCATATTCTACCAGACTTTGTAAAAGTTCCCGAGTTAATGGAAAAATTAATTTTAAATTATAAAATTTGGAATAAATATCATCCAATAATTCGAGCCACATTATTGCATGGTGAACTTGTTAAAATTCATCCTTTTGTTGATGGAAATGGAAGAACATCAAGATTAATTATGAATTTAGATTTAATGAAACATGGATTTAATCCTGTAATTATAAAAAAAGAAAATAGACTACAATACTATGAAGCCTTAGATAAAGCCCATACAATGCAAGATTATACTGATTTTATTAAATTGATTACTAAATTAGAAATTGAAATGTTAAAATATTATTTAAAATTGATTTAGCAAACAAATAGGAGGTTGATAATATGGTACAATTTAATTATTAAACTTAGTTTAAAATATAAAAATATTTTTTTGAAAAAACTAATATCATAATAGTTTTAGATTATAATGAAAGTTTGAAAAAATTAAAAAATTGAAACTACATTTGTAAATTAAAAGTTATAAAAATAAATCAAAATAATTTTTTAACTTTTGCTCTTTTCTTAAAGACAAAGTTAGTTCTTTATGTTAAAATAAATTAGTACAGATTTATAAAAGGTGTGGTATTATGGCAAAGATTATTTCATTAGTTAATCAAAAAGGTGGAGTAGGAAAAACAACAACAAGTATTAATCTTGCTGCCGCTTTAGGTAAAGAAGGCAAAAAAACGCTTTTAATTGATTTAGATCCTCAAGGTAATTCTTCAAACGGTTTAGGTTTAAATAATAATGATTTTGAATATGATGCTTATGATGTTATAACTAATGCTTGTAATGTTAAAGATGCAATTGTTAAAACAAAATTTAAAAACTTATCAATTCTTCCAGCCACTATTAATTTAGCTGGTATTGATGTTGAATTTGTTAAAAAAATGTTAGAGGATAATTCTTTTAAACAAAATGAACAATTAAAGAATGCTATTAAAGAGATTGAACCTTTATATGATTATATAATTATAGATTGTCAACCATCTTTGGGTATTTCAACTATGAATGCCTTGGTTGCAAGTAATTCTGTTATTATTCCCGTTCAATGTGAATATTATGCTTTAGAAGGAATAACTCAATTGCTTAATTCCATTATTTTAGTGCAAAATAATATGAATCCTAATTTAAGAATTGAAGGAGTTTTACTTACGATGCTTGATGGAAGAACTAATATTGGTTTAGAAATAATTGAAGAAGTTCGCAAATGTTTTAAGACTTTAGTTTTTAATACTATTATTCCCCGTTTAGTTCGTTTAGTAGAAGCACCATCTCATGGTAAACCAATTAGTGATTATGATCCAACTTCAAGAGCTACGTTAGCCTATGAAAATTTAGCAAAGGAAGTGATTAGTAGAAATGGAAACTAAAAGAAAAGCCTTAGGAAAAGGGCTTGAGCAATTATTTTCAAATGAAGTAATTAACTTTCAAAATTATACTAAAGAAATAGTTGATAATGCTAGTTCTTCTGATATTTTAGAAATTCCTTTAAGTGAAATAAGAAGTAATCCTTATCAACCAAGAAAAACTTTTGATGAAGAAACGATTAAAGAATTAGCCGAATCAATTAAAGAACATGGCATTATTGAACCTGTAATAGTCAAAAAAAGTATTAAAGGTTATGAACTTGTGGCAGGTGAAAGAAGATGTAAAGCTGCTAAAGAAGCAGGTTTAGAAAAAATTCCAGCTGTTATTAAAGATTTTAGTGATCAAGAAATGATGGAAGTTGCTTTAATTGAAAATATTCAAAGAGAAGATTTAAATCCGATTGAAGAAGCTACTGCCTATCAAAATATAATTAAATTAAGTAATTTATCGCAAGAAGAATTTGCCAAGAAATTTGGTAAAAGTCGTAGTTATGTGACTAATTTATTAGGCTTACTTAATTTACCAGAAGAAACAAGAAAATTAGTGATATCTAAAGAACTTAGTATGTCTCACGCAAGATGCTTAAGTAAATTAAGTGATGATTATCTAATAAATACTTTAGCAAATAAAGTTGTTAAAGAAGGAATGAGTGTTAGAACTTTAGAAAATTTAATTAATGCTCAAGAACTTCCTAAAAAACAAAAACAAGAAAGAGATAATACTAAAAATATTCGTAATTCCATTTATGAAAAATTATTAAGAGAAAAAGTTGGTACTAAAGTTAAAATATCTCCTAAAAAGATTGAAATACCTTATAGTGATGAAGAAGATTTAGCCCAAATACTAGAATCTTTAGGAATTAGAATTGAGGAAATTTAATGAATAAGTTTTTTGAAGGTTTATTTAGAAAAGAAATTATTGGACCAGTAATTATTGTTGCAGTAGGATTTTTGCTACATAAAATAATTAAAGTTATTGTTGAAAAAATTTTTATTCATGGGAAAAATACTTATGAACAAAAGAAACGCAAAACGATTGTTAATTTAACTAATAATGTTATTAAATTTTTCTTATATGCAATCATGCTAATAATGATTTTAGATATTTATGGCATTGATACTAGAAGCTTTATTGCCTCTTTAGGAATTGCAGGAGTTGTAATTGGCTTAGCCTTACAAGAAACCGCTCAAGATTTTATTAGTGGTATAGCTATTATTACTGATAACTACTATGTTGTAGGAGATTTAGTAACAATTAATAACTTTACTGGTGAAGTAATTGAACTAAGTTTAAAAAGTACAAAAATTAAAAGTATTAGTGGGGAAGTATTAGTTATTGCAAATCATAATGTCACAACAGTTATAAACCTTAGTCAAGAACGAGCTGGTATTAAAGTTGATGTTCCAACTGCTTATGAAGAAAATTCTGATAAGGTTGAAAAAGTTTTAAAACAAGTTGTTGAACAAGCTAAAAAAATTCCTAATGTTTATCCTGATAGTAAATATTTAGGTATGGAAGAGTTTAAAGATTCAGCTATAACTTATTCATTTGTTGTCTTTTGTAAACAAAGTGAACGTTTTGATATTAAAAGAAGAATTTTAAAATTAGTTAAAGAATTTTATGAACAAGAAAATTTAAAAATCCCTTATAATCAAATTGAGGTGCATAATGGAAAAGATATTGTATAATTTAAATGATCATGTTATTATGAAAAAGCCTCATGCTTGTAAAACTAATGAATGGGTTATTACCAGAGTGGGGGTAGATATTAAATTAAAATGTTTTTATTGTGGACATGAAATTATGATGGATCGTTTAGAATTTGAACGTAAATTAAAAAAGGTAATTGGTGATATAAATGAAACAAAAATTGAAAAATAAATTAACTCTTCATCCGATTATGACTTACTTAATATTTGTAGGTATAATCATTGTAATAAGTGGGATATTATCTTTTATTGGTATTGCATCAACTACATATAAGATTAATGTTAATACTCTAGAATATAATCAAAGTCTTTTAAGTGTTAAATCTTTATTTAACTTGACTGGTATTAGATATATTTTTAGTTCAACGGTATCTAACTTTATGAACTTTGCTCCTTTAAGTAGTTTTATAATCATTTTAATTGGTTTTGGGGTAATGGAAAAAAGTGGTTTTTTAAAAACTGCTGTTGCCGTTATAACTAAGAAAATGAAGAAAAATACCGTAACTTTTTTAATAGTTTTCTTAAGCGTTGCCTTAAGTATTATGGGGGACTTATCCTATATTGTTATGCTTCCTTTAAGTGCTTGTATATTTAAATATGGAAGACGTAATCCTAAAATCGGTTTAATTGCTTCTTTTGCAGGGCTTTCTTGTGGCCAAGGTTTGTCAGCTATTTTTACAAGTGTAGACTCATCCCTTTTAACGGAAACCTCACTTGCGGCCAGAATTATTGATCCATCATATCGCCTTGCAACAATTAGTTCAATCTTTATTATGACCGTAGCCGTAGTGTTAGTTTCTTTAGCAATCACTTGGATTACTGAAAAAAAAGTTGCTAATAAAATTGGAAAATATCAAATACCTGAAGAAGATAAAGAAGATATTTTAGTAACGAGAAAAGAAATTAAAGGATTTATTTTTTCAGTTGGGGCAGCAATTTTATATATCTTAGTATTCTTATATAATATTATACCAGGTCTTCCTTTTTCTGGAGCTTTATTAGATAATACCCAAGGATTTTTTATCGACAAACTATTTAGTTATAATTCTTTCTTCTCTAATGGTTTTGTCTTTGTTGTAACTATTTTCTTTGTTATCTTAGGTTTATTTTATGGAATTGGTTCGAGAACTATTAAAAATCATCAAGACTTTATTGATACTTTAGGACATTCTTTGGATGGAACCGGAAAAACTTTAGTGTTGATTTTCTTTGCATCTTTATTTATAAGTTTATTTAAAGAAACTAATATTGGCTCTGTTATTGTCGCGTCTTTAGCTAATTTATTTAGTAGTTTAAATTTCTCAGGGCTACCTTTAGTAATCTTGTTATTCCTAATTAGTGCTGTTGCCACATTCTTTGTGCCAACTTCAATTACTAAGTGGTCTATTTTAGCTCCTGTTGTAGTGCCTGTTATGATGAATGCTGGAATATCTCCTGAATTTTCGCAAGTAATATTCCGTTTTGGGGAATCATCTGTAATGGGTCTAACCCCATTAATGGCTTACTTTGTTATTTACCTAGCTATGTTAAATAAATATCATGATAAAGATAATTCTATCCCTTTAATGGAAGCCTTACGTTATCAAATACCATATTGTATTGTAACCTTCTTTGTTTTACTAACCTTAATTATCTTATGGTATGTTATTGGTCTTCCTCTTGGAATTAATGGAGCTATAGTGCTATAATTTAAAAGAAAGGTGTGGTCATATGTCTTTAAAAGCGGGGATTATTGGTTTACCAAATGTGGGAAAGTCGACTTTATTTAATGCAATCACTAAAAAGCATATCTTAGCAGCTAATTATCCTTTTGCTACCATTGAACCAAATGTTGGGGTGGTAACGGTTCCGGATAGTCGTCTAGAATTCTTAGAAAATTTATATGTTCCTAAAAATACCGTTCCAACTTCATTTGAATTTACCGATATTGCAGGTTTAGTAAAAGGAGCTAGTCAAGGTGAAGGTTTAGGTAATAAATTTTTATCACATATTAGAGAAGTTGATGCCATTGTTGAAGTAGTAAGATGTTTTCAAGATGAAAATATTATTCATGTTGCCGGGGGAGTAGATCCGATTAGAGATATTGAAATTATTAACGTTGAATTAATACTAGCAGATTTAGAAATCATTTTAAATCGTATTAGTAAAATCGAAAAAAAAGCAACAACAACGAAAGATAAAGAATCATTATTAGAATTAGGAGCTTTACAAAAATGTCAAAAGTCTTTAGAACAAAATATTCCAATCAGATTAATTAAAGATTTGAATGATGATGAACAACTGGCAATTAAAAGTTTTAATTTTATAACTGCTAAACCGATAATTTATGTAGCTAATGTTAATGAAGATACGGCTGTTCTAGGTGAAAATGAATATGTTAGTAAAGTTAAAAGTTATGCTAGTAATGAAGGTTCTAGTGTAATTGTGATGTGTGCTAAAATGGAAAGTGAATTAGCTGAGTTAGAAGAAAGTGAAAAGAAAAACTTCTTAAAAGAATTAGGTATTAATTATAGTGGTTTAGATAAATTGATTTTTGCGACTTATGATTTACTAGGACTTGAAACATTTTTTACCGTTGGTAAAGATGAATGTCGAGCTTGGACTTTTAAAAAGGGAATGGTTGCTAAGAAATGTGCTGGTTTAATTCATTCTGATATTGAAAGAGGTTTTATTAAAGCCGAAATTATGAAATATAATGATTTAGAAGAATTAAAAGATGATAAAAAAGTTCAAGAAGCTGGTAAGCTTTATTTAGAAGGTAAAGATTATGTAATGCAAGATGGGGATATTGTATATTTTCGTTTTAATGTTTAAAAAATAGAGGTGTGGGATGTTTTGGATTAGTTTATTAGTGGCAGTTTTTTTAGGACTTGAGTGTTATAGTTTATTTCAAAAAAAATTAAAGAAGACAAGTATAAGATTTGCTTTGTTAACTTTAGTATATCTTGTTATTAACTTTTTAATGCTTTATAAATCTTTAAAAGTAGAATATTCATCTATAATCTATTTAATGAATTCTTTAGCTAATAATCCAATTGTAACTATTTTATGGATACTAATAAATATTGCTTTATATTTGTATCTTGCTAAAGAAATGTTTAAACTTCGTAAAAAACATAAACAAAATAAAAAAATATTATTAGGAATATTAATTTCATATTTAATTTATGATATCTTGTTAATCTTTGTTTTGTTCCATAATATTATGGTTTATATTTTATTAATTCTATTAATTAGTTTAATTGTCTTAACCGTTAAAAGTTATTTAAAATCTCATAAAAATTATTTAATTATTATTTTTCTAATTTTAAGTTTATTTACTTTCTATTCATACTTTACTTATGGAGGTTCTGCTAGACTTCAAATTGCCATGATGGGTTACCCTTTTAGTGCCTATCAAACGGGTTTAGAAGAATTAACTCATTTAAAAGAAAAAAATGTTAGACAATTTTATCCCATTAAAAATATTCCCGTTGAAAGTGGAGATATGGGTATTATTTTAATTAAAAATCATGTTATTATTAAAATTGGTAAATATATTGGCTTTTAATAAGCCTTTTTATTTTTATAAAAAATGTAGAATTATTATTAAAAAAATAGTTAAAAATTTACGGTTTGTTTTCTAAAAATGTGATTTTTAAAGCAAAAAAGCCTTCTAAAAATGTGATTTTAGGTGTTGATTTTCTTTCTGAAAATGTGATAATATTATTTAGGAGAGTGATATTATGGCTGAGTTAAAGCGAAAAATAGATAAATTTTTAGTTGATTGGAAAAATTCAAAAGATAAAAAACCATTAATAATTAAAGGAGCAAGACAAATTGGTAAGACGACATCGATAGAAAAATTTGGTAAAGAAAATTACACATCTTTTATTGAAATTAATTATGTTTCTATGCCTCAATTTACTCAGATATTTCAAAATGGCTATTCAACAGATAAAATTATTAAAAATATTAGTTTGCTAAATAGTGATTTTAAATTTATACCAGGAGATACTTTAATATTTTTTGATGAAATGCAAGAATATCCTGATACGGCAACATCTTTAAAATTTTTTCATGAAGATGGTAGATTTGATGTTATTTGTTCTGGTTCATTAATGGGAATAAATTATAATCAAATCCATTCTAATAGTGTAGGTAATAAAGAAGATTACATAATGATGTCATTAGATTTTGAAGAATATTTATGGGCTAAAGGATATAGTAATGAACAAATTGAAGATTTGTATAAATGTATGAAAGAAGTTAAGCCATTAACAAATATAGAGTATGATGTTATGATGAGTAATTTTAAAGATTACATTATAACTGGGGGAATGCCTGAAATTGTAAGTACATTTATTGATAACAAAAATTTTAGTGGGATTTTATCATTAGAGCAAAAATTATTAGCTGATTATGAAGAAGATATTACTAAATATGCTGGTGGTTTAGATAAATCAAAAATATTAGATGCTTATAAAAAAATTAAAATATTTCTTGGAAATGATAATAAGAAATTTCAAATTACTAAACTCAGAAATGGAGCTAGAAATAGAGAGTACATTGGTGTTATAGATTGGCTAGATAGAGCTGGAATTGTTAACATAAGTTATTCATTAGAACACTTAGAAATGCCTTTGAAAGCAAATTATAATCCAGATAATTATCGTCTTTACTTTAGTGATACCGGACTATTAATAGGCTCGCTTGATGAAGAATCACAAAAAGATTTAAGAAATAATCAAAACTTTGGAACGTATAAAGGAGCTCTATATGAAAATATAGTGGCAGAAATGCTTACTAAAGCTGGATTTGATTTATTCTTTTATAGAGACGAACAAAATAAAATCGAAATGGATTTTATAATAAGGGATGAAAAAAGTATAATTCCTGTAGAAGTAAAAGCAAGTGATAACGCAACTTATTCATTAAATAAATTAATAGAAGAAAAACAATATAAAAATGTGAAATATGGTATAAAACTATGTAATAAAAATATAGGATTTAATGGTAAATTTTATACATTTCCGTACTTTATGACTTTTTTTCTTAAACGCTTTTTAAATGAAAAAAAGTTGGAAAAATAGATAAAATATAATGGAATAAGTTTCAAAAATATGCATACAATATATATATAATATATGTATATTAAGTTGACAAAACTAAACAAATATGTTAATATACTATCGAAAAGGAGGGTTGATGTTATGGCTAATTTAACTAGCATTGTTAATGTCAACGTGGATAAAAACTTAAAAAATCAAGCAAATGAAATCCTTAATGATTTAGGACTAAATATGAGCACTGCTATTAATATGTTTTTAAAACAAATAGTTAAACGAGATGGACTTCCATTTGAAGTAACAAATCCTAAGCCAAGTAACGAAATGTTGCATGCTTTAGAAGAGAGTGAAAAAATAATAAAAGAGATAAGAGAAGGAAGAAGAACAGGTTATAATAATATGAGTGACCTTATATCTTCTTTAGAAGAGGAATATTAATGAAATTCATTGTAGATTATACTAGTGATTTTAAAAAACAATTTAAAAAAATTAAAAAACAGGGAAAAGATTTAAAAAAGTTATATGAAGTAATAGAACTTTTAGCAAATGGACAACAGCTAGATTCAAAATGTAGAAATCATAAACTAATTAATGATAAATACTATAAAAAGTGTTATGAATGTCATATTGCACCAGATTGGTTATTGATTTATAGATATGAAGAAAAAGAATTAATTTTACCATTAATGAATACTGGCAGTCATAGTGAATTATTTGATAAATAAGATATCTTTTCTGAAAACATTTTCATATTTCATAAACTTTTTTCTTAAACGCTTTTTAAATGAAAAAAAATGAGTTTTCCAAAATATTTTTCTAAAAATGTGATTTTTGTTATTGATTTTCTTTCTAAAAATGTGAAAATTCAGGAAAAAATAGTCGGAATTTTGTGTAAAAATAGCTTAAAAAAGTCGGAATTTTGTGTTAAACATCTAGAAATAAAGTATTTGTTCATATTTAATTTATAAGGCAATACCTAATAATTATGGTGTACTTTAGTTCAAATAAATAAATATAACACCTAGTAAAATTAGGTGTATTTTTTTGAAAAGATGTAAGTGACAAACAATCGTTTTTTTTGTATAATTTAATTGGGTGGGTTCTATGGAAAAAGTTAAAACTAAAACTATTATGACTAAATCAGACCAAGGTAATAAATGGTTTGGGATTGATTATCATATGAATTTATATAAAGGTTGTTCTTTTGGATGTATTTATTGTAATTCAAGATGTGAATCTTATCATATTAAAAATTTTGATCAAATTAGATGTAAAGAAAATGCTTTAGAAATTTTAGAAGAAGAATTAAAAAGTAAAGGATATAAAGGTGTTATATCTTTTGGAACATTATCTGACCCTTATAATTTAGAAGAAGAAAATTTAAAATTAACTAGAGGTGCTTTAGAATTAATTTTAAAGTATGGTTTTGGGGTATCTATTGATACGAAAAGTGATTTAATCTTAAGGGATATTGATTTACTTAAAGCTATATCTGAACGTAATAGTGTTATTATTAAAATATCGATTACTACTCATGATGATGCTCTAGCTAAAAAAATTGAACCTAAAGTTATATCTTCTAGTAGACGTTTTGAACTTGTTAAAACTTTAAATGAAAATGGTATATATACTGGTATTTTATTACATCCCGTTTTACCTTTTCTAACTGATAATGAAGAAACAATTACTAGTATTATCGAAAAAGGGTATTCTGCTCACACTAAATTTATTTATACTAAAATGGGCATGACTTTAAGAACTAATCAAAGAGATTATTATTATGCCGCTTTAGATCAATTATATCCAGGTTTAAAAGAAGATTATATGAGTGTTTATAATAATCGTCATATTTGTAATACCTTGCAATATCGTTATTTAATGGAATTATTTTTAAATAAGTGTAGTGAGTATCATATCTTAACTGATATGGATGCCATAATAAGTGATTATAAAAAAGTAATACCTAAAAATGAACAGATAAGTTTATTTTAAAAAGTTAGGATATATATTATATTCCAACTTTTTTTTATGGCATAAAATAATTTGAAAGAAGGCGTCTTTATGGAAAGTATTTCTTTAGGCCAAATAGCAGGTATTTTAACTTTTTTAACTGTCTTAATAGGTGGGATTACAACTATTGTTGCTGTTCTTAAAAAATTTATTTCAAAAATCCTTAAACCAATTGAAAAAAAGATCGATGAGCTACAAGAAACTTCTTCTAAAAGTAGAAATAATATTGAATTAGAATTAATTAAAATAATATTAGTTAATTTTGTTAATGATATTGATCAAGGTATAAATAAAACCCAAATTCAAAAACAAAATGCTTATGAACTTTATGATCGATATCAAACTTTAGGTGGAAATAGTTATGTTCATGATCGTTGGAAAAAGTTAAAAGATGAAGGTAAATTATAAATTATGTCATAAAAAAAGCCTCAATTTTGAGGTTATTTTTTATTTTTTAAAGAATTTATTATGTCATATATTGAAGTAATTATTAAAACTATACCAATAATAATTAAGATAGCATTAGCAAATAATATTGTATAAATGCCTAATAAAATTAAAACAATTGCCAAAACTAAATCAACTAAATTAGTTTTAAATTGTAAGTAAATTATTAACTTATTTAATCCAACAAGTAATAACCAAATACCTGATATTATTTGAATAGCATTACTTAAAATACTAGCAAGTAAAATGGTTAATAAACCAATTGCAATTCCAAGAATTCCACTAACTAGAGTTTCATTATTATCTAGATTAAATTGCTTTTTATCTTTAAAATATGTTCCTAATCTAATAATTCCAAAAGCTGTTACAATTACTCCTAAAATAATAAATATTGTCGTGATAAGTTGATTAGCATTTAAGGTTAAAATAATACCCAATACTAACATAATAATACTAGAAATTAAATTTAAATTTTTATCTTCTTGTTTTTTTACAACAGTTACTTTCATGACTACCTTCTTTCTAATAATAATATAACACTTAATAATTAAATTCACAATATTAAAAAAATTTGTTATAATAGTTCTTAGAATAAGGGTTGAAAAAATGAATAAAAAAGATATATTAAAATTATTTAAAAAATATGGTTTTGATAGTTCTTCAAAAGAACCTTTTTTATATGAAGAAAAAGATAAGTTAGGAATATACTATACTTTTAAAGATGAAATATATGGTTCTTTAAATCGCATATTTCTTCCTTTTGATATAGAAAATTGTGAATGGTTTTTAAAAAATTATTATGCTTATCAAAATTCTCATTGTAATCTTATTAAATTAGCTAGTTATAATGATCCTTATGCTAAACCAGAATTTATTGATAATATAGAACTTTTAGATGAAAATACCGTTATTAACTTCTTTGATGATGAACCTTTTTATCGTAGTGCAAATTTATTAATAAAAATTATTAAAGAAAAAATGGATTTATCATTACTAACATATGAAAATGTCAAAAAATTAACTGAAAAATATACAAGAATCAAACAAGAATTAGCTAATAAAAGAAAATCACCAGAAGAATTAATAAGTGTTTATAATCCTAAACAATTAGAAAACATTAAAATTAAACAAGATAACATAGTTAATGAATTAAATAATAAATTAAAAAATTGCCAAACTAAAGAAGAATTAAAAAACATTATTGATGAATTAATTAATTATTTAAAATCTTTAGAATTAGAAGATAGTTTAATTAATAATAAATATTTTATGTTAAAAATACCAATTGAAATAGAACAATTTAAAGAAGAAATTAAATTATATGATGAATATAATATTGCTAAATTAAAAAAGAAAAAGAAATTAGAATTAGAAGAAAAAATAAAAGCTTTAGAATTAAAACATGCTAAAAATAAAGTTATTTCTTTAGCGTCTTTTATGAAAAAAGAAATTCAAAATATTAATGAAAAATATAATTTAATTAGTGAAATTGATTATAATACCGTAGCGGATTATTTAATTGAATTTGATAATTTAAATTTAAAAAATAGTATTGATATAAAAGAAAAACAAGGAATAAAAATTCTTAGAGATTCTTTTAATAAATTAGATGATCAAGATAAAAATAATTTATATTTAATAACTTTTTTTAGTAATATTATTGATAGTTATAATCCCTATATAATTAAAGAATATTATAAAACAATTATGAATCCAAATAATGTATTAGCTAAAATAAAGTTATTTAAAGATATAGATATAAGTTCTTATAAAAATTTTGAATTATCTATAAAAGAATTAATTAATAAAAATAATAATATTATAAAACTAAAAATGCCATGTGATATGTTAATGTTTTTTGAAGGCAATAAAGTCTTAACTACTAACTTATTAATCGCATCAAGTAAAAAAGCTTGTATGCCAAAATTAGATAGTAATAATCCTTGTATATATATTGTTAATTTAAAGAAAAATTCTTTAATTAATTATGTGCCTTCTAAATTAACTATTGATATTACTAATGAAGATAAAATAGTTTTAAAAGAAGGAAATCCATTATTTATAATTGATATTAAAAAAAATAATATTTTAAAGACAAATAATGATATAATTAAAGTAGCAAGAATAAAAATATTAGAAAAGAAAACAACTGATATTATAACTGTAAGTAAAATAAAAACAGAAAGCATTACTTGTTATAAAAAAATAGAAATAGAAGGGAATGAATATAATGGATAAATATTTAAATGAAATTAGAAGTTATTTAACCGTACTTGATCAAGAAACTGTTAATAAAGAATTAGAAAATATTAAAAATGTTATTAGTGAAAGATTAAATAATGGTGAAAGTTTTGAAAAATTAAATTTAATAAACGCTAAAGAACAAGCAATTTTAATATTGAAAAGTTATAATATTAATCCTGATGTAGTAGTTAAAAAGAAAAAGGGTTTAAAAAATAAATTTAATGAAATAATAGAAGCTTTTAATGGTTTATTAAATATAATGGGTAATAATGATTTAAAAGCTAATTTAAAAATAATTTTTGATATTATTTTATTATTAATATTTGTAAGTTTAGTAAAAATACCTTTTATAGCTATTAGAAATGTTGGAGAATCATTATTACAAAATATTAATTTTCCATTGGGATATGATATATGGGGTTTTGCCATTGAAGCAGTATATATAATTATAGCAATTATGATTATTATTAATGTTTTTCCAAAATGGTTTAAAAATTTAAAACCTAGTCCAAAAAAACAAATTGTTAAAAAAGAAGTTCCAATAGAAACTAAAAAAATGGGTAATGATTTAGAATCTATTTCTTTAACTGATAATAAAGATAATAAATAGAACTTGTGGGAAGGAGAAAAAGATTGCATAATATTTATAAAATAGGTGATAGTATGAAATTAGGAAAGTATGAAGATAAAGATAAGAAAAAGAGAAAAATAATTTTAATAAGTATAAGCATCATAGTAATAATTGGTATATCATTCTTATTAATTAAAACCTTTGCTATTTTTACCGAGAGTGTAGAATTTCCCCTAATGAACGGTAAAGTAGATTACTATGGTAATAGTGACTTTTATTTTGTCTTTTATAAGGGAGATAAAGAACTAGATGAAATGCCAAAGAAAGATAATAAAGAAAATTTAGTATTTGAACATGGCGAATGTGATAATGGAGCAAGTATTGAATGGGATTATGATAATTGGGAGCCTTTTATAGGGAATTTAGATGTTGGCAAAACTAGATGTGAATTATTTTTTGATGAAAACTTTGCTACTAAGTTTATAAAATGTGGAAATAGTGAAAAAGATGCTGTAACATGTTTTAAAGAAAATGCTTCAGTTGATAGTATAAATTTAGCAAGTGATAATACTGATGATAATAATATAAGATATATTGGAGCTAACCCAAATAATTATATAGATATAGGTGATAGAGATAGTGATGGGAAACCAATATTATGGCGAATAATTGGGGTTATGAATAATGTAGTAAATTTAGATAACGATGAACAACAAGAAAGTTTAATAAAAATAATCAGAGCAGATAGCATAGGTTCATATAGTTGGGATAGTAGTGATTCTAAATCAAATGGTGGTTATGGAATAAATGAGTGGAGCCAAGCTGATGCTATGAAATTGATAAACAAAAAAGATACCTATTTAGATGAACCGGAAATAGGAGGAAGTTTGTATTGGAATAGAGAAGCTGGAAAATGTTATTCTGGACCAACAAATAGCAATAGTGATTGTAGTTTTACAACAAATGGTTTAAGTGAAAATGTAAAAGATAAATTGGTTAAAGTAAGATGGAATACTGGAGCAGCTAAATATGATGAGATTAGAAATATGTATAATATGGAACGAGGAAGCGCTACAGGAAGAGAATGCCCTGGTGGGAATTATTGTACAGATACCGTTGAAAGAACCACAACTTGGGATGGTTATTTAACTTTAATGTATCCATCCGATTATGGTTATGCTGTAGGTGGTGATAAAAGAGAAACATGCTTAACCGATAATTATTCTGTTAAAGGTTGTTTTGATAATGACTGGCTTTTTGATAGTACTTCTGCTCAATGGACATTAACGCCAGAAAACAATGCTTCATCAGCTGGAAAAGCATTTAAAATAACTAATCAAGGAGGTAGGGATACATCTTTTACTAACAGTCTTGGTGCCATTCGCCCAGTTGGTTATTTGAAATCAAATTTTAAAATTACTGATGGGGATGGAACATCAGATAATCCCTATAAATTATCATAAGAAAGTGTGGTAAATAATGAGAAAAATAAAAATAATATTAATTAGTTCAATACTGTTAACAATTAGTTTAATGTATATAACTATTACAAATCAAAATCAACAAGAAGGAAGTTACCAAATTTCTTATTACATGGGTAATCAAAAGCTAAATAATATGCCGAAGAAAGATGGAATTGCAAAATTTGACCATGGGGAATGTGATAATGATGCAAGTATTGAATGGGATATTAATAGATGGGGACCAATTGTTAAAAACTTAAGTAAAAATAGGACAAAATGTAGTATATATTTTATCAGTAATTTCTCAGATGAATTAGTAAAATGTTCTAATAATGGAACAGATTTGACAACATGTATGAAAGATAATGCTAAATTAGACGAAATTAACTTAGCTTTAGATGATACTAACAATCAAAATTTAAGATACATTGGAGCAACTCCAAATAATTATATTGATATTGGTGATAAATATAATGAAGACATAAATGAATATACATTTAAATATAATAATTCAACTCAAATAGTGCATACAACACTTGAAAATTGTGAAAATGATTTAAGTTATAATGTTGAAAACGCAGTAGAAAATGCCAAATGTCAAGAAATTAGAAGCGGTGACTATTGCTTTGATTATACTGAAGTATCTACGGGTTTAAAAAAGAGTTTTTGTGTTTATAATGAAAGTATATGTATTCAACAAAAACAAAGCTATAGTTTAAATAGTTTATATAGTGATATAAGCGAATGTTCAAAGAAAAGTCAAGAATATGTATATAGAGTTTATAATTCTGAAGTTTTGTCAATGACCTTTAATACAGAAGAAGCATGCAATAGTGCTTTATCAAATACATCATTCCAAACTAATTATTATAAAGTTTTATCTGGATGTGAAACAGAAAACATTCATTCAAAAGGAGAACCAATACTATGGCGAATAATAGGAGTAATGAATAACATAGCTAATTTAGATAATGGCGGGCAACAAGAAAGTTTAGTAAAAATAATAAGAGCAGATAGTATAGGAAAATATAGTTGGGATAGTAGTGCATCAGGAATAAACTATGGCAATGGAGTAAACGAATGGAGCGAGGCAGACTTAATGAAACTATTAAATCCAAATACAGTATATAGTGGAACCCCAACAATCGGAGGAAGTTTGTATTGGAATAGAGAAAGCGGTAGTTGTTATGATGATGAATATGATGTAAACACAACATGTAACTTTACAAGTATTGGATTAAGTGAAGAAGCAAAGAACAAGATAGCCAAAGTAAGATGGAATACAGGGACGTTTGCAACTTATAATGAAAGTGACTGGACAGCAAAAGCAACATATGAAGCAGAAAGAGGAAGTCATAATGGCAAAGAGCAATGTACAAGTAATGGTGGAGGAGATTATTGTAATGACAACGTACCAAGAACAACAACATGGGAAGGATATATAGGATTAATGTATCCAAGTGATTATGGATATGCAGTAGGAGGAAGTGTTAGAGAGACATGTTTAGGAAAAAGTATGCATAATTATAATAGTGATAGTTGTAACACAAATGATTGGTTAAACCCAAGTAGTAACATGTGGACAATGACACCATCGCCGGATTCTTCTTATGCTAACTTTGTGTTCCGTGTGCGTTCGTATGGCTATGTCTACAACTACGATGCGTTCTCTGCGAATGGGGTTCAGCCAGTCGCTTATCTAAAACCATCTGTTAAAATTACTAGTGGAACAGGTTTAATTGGTTCACCATTTCTTGCCACTTTAGATTAACTGGAATTTTTAGACAAAACTTTCCAGTTTTTGTTGCAAAATTAGTAAAATTGTTGTAATATCTTGAGAGTATTCTTAAGGGGATGTTTTATTATGGAAAAAATTATTAATATTGCTGTTGTTGCCCATGTTGATGCTGGTAAATCAACTTTAGTTGATGCTTTACTTAATCAAAATGGAGCATTTTCGGCTCATGAAGAAGTAGTTGATTGTGTAATGGATAGTGATGCTATTGAAAAAGAAAGAGGTATTACTATTTATTCTAAAAATTGTTCAATTAAATACAAAGATTATAAAATAAATATTGTTGATACTCCCGGTCATGCTGATTTTTCAAGTGAAGTAGAAAGAGTTATTAGAACTGTTGATACAGTTGTTTTAATTGTTGACTCTGCTGAAGGTCCAATGCCTCAAACAAGATTTGTTTTAAAGAAAGCTTTAGAACAAAATTTAAAACCAATTTTATTTATTAATAAAATTGATAAAAAAGATGCTAGACCTACTGAAGTAGTTGATATGACTTTTAATTTATTTATGGAACTAAATGCTAGTGATGAACAACTTGATTTTCCAATTATTTATGGAATTGCCAAAGAAGGTAAATGTTCTTTAGATCCAGAACATTTAGAAGACAATATTACTCCTTTATTAGAGACTATACTAAGTCAAGTAGAACCGTATAAGGGTGATGAAACCGAACCCTTGCAAATGCAGGTAAGTAATCTTGATTATGATAATTTTTTAGGTAGATTAGGGATTGGTCGTGTAAGTAAAGGAACTATTAAAAATGGGGAAACTGTTAGTGTTATAGATAATGAAGGTAAAATATCTAGTTTTAAAATTAGTAAATTATTTGTTACTGAAGGTATTAAGCGTGTTGAAAAACCTATTGCGTATTTTGGCGACATTGTTACTTTTGCTGGATGTCCTACCATATCTATTGGTGATACGGTTTGTGAAAAGGACCATGTTGAAGCAATGCCTCCTATTATGATTGAACGTCCAACTTTATCAATGAATTTTTTAGTTAATAATAGTCCTTTTGCTGGTAAGAGTGGTAAGTTTTTAACTACTAGACATTTAAAAGAAAGATTAGAAAGAGAACTTGAAACTAATGTTGGTTTACTTGTTGAGCCTTTACCTGATGCTGATGGTTATAAGGTAAGTGGTCGAGGCGAACTTCATTTATCTATTTTACTTGAGAATATGCGTCGGGAAGGTTATGAACTTTCTGTTTCTAAGCCTGAGGTTTTATATGAAGAAATTGATGGAGTTAAGTGTGAACCTTTTGAAAGAGTTATTATTAATTGTCCTAGTGAATATCAAGGAACCGTTATTAATGATTTACAAGAACGTAAAGCTAGTTTAGAAGTTGTAAGTACTACTGATGAAGGCTATTCTCATTTAGAGTTTTTAGCTCCGACTCGTGGTTTAATTGGTTATCGCTCATCTTTTATAACTAATACTAAGGGTGAAGGAATAATGGTTCGAAGTTTTGATTCTTATAAACCTTATGTTGGTTTTATTGAAAGAAGAAAAAATGGGGTTTTAGTTTCTATGGAAACTGGTAAAGCTTTAGGCTACTCATTATTTAATTTACAAGAACGCGGGACTTTAATTATTGAACCGGCTACTGATGTATATGTTGGTATGATTATTGGTATTCATAATCGCGATAATGATTTAGATGTTAATCCATGTAAAAATAAAAATCTTACTAATACCAGAGCTAGTGGTAGTGATGAAGCTATTAACTTAACTAAACCTCGTAAATTTACTTTAGAAGAAGCTTTAGAATTTATTGAAGATGATGAATATGTTGAAGTAACTCCTAGTGATATTCGCCTTCGTAAAGCTATATTAGATCCAAAAGAAAGATTTAGAAGTAACCGCTAAATCTTTTTATTTTAATATTTTCCAAAAGCTGATATATTTCTTAAAGTATTCTCATTTAAATCTTTTTGATCTCTTTATTATTTGCCAATATTACATGTTGATAAGTCATATAATCCAAATAAGTGAAATAATAAATCTAACAATAATGGTAAGAAAACAATTATAGTTGCAATTGCAATTCGAATAACAGTTCTTTTATTAGCTTTTTTAGTATCACCGTTCCCTGTTAAAACTTTATAATAATCTAAGATTGTTAAAACAATTGCCATTAATGGAGCTGCTATTTGAATTAAATTAAAAATTCCATCTAATATTTTTTTAAATTCTGTTGGTTCTCCATATTGATTAATTAAAATTGTTTGACAAGTAAAATCATTACTACTTTCTGGTTTATCTATAAAATTATCACCATAATCATCATATATTGATCCTCCCGATAATTCATTTGATTCATTAAAAGTTACTAGAGAAAAATAATGATCAGCAGTTCCTTTATAAACATAACAATTATTTACTAATTCTGAAATTGTTCTTTTTTTGGCATTTTTAGAATATCCTGAACTATCTATAAAAATGGCATTATTATCATCATCAACTCCTAATAATAATAAAGCATGATTAGTATTAGCTAAATCCGAACATCTTCTATTTACAAATAATATAGCTGGTTGATTATTTTCAAAAGCTTGAAAAATTAAAGAAATAATTTTACTATTATTAATATCACTATGATAAGCATGAGCCTTAACATCAAAAAATTCAAAAGCATTATCAATATTACTTGCCATTAAACGCCCATCATATGGCGAATATTTTTTTAGTAAATTTTGTAGATCTAATGTCGAATATTTAGAATCTTTTAAAGCATTACAAGCACTTATTAAAGCATGTGAACGACAAGAACCTTCTATTATTAGACCTTCAGCATCATATTGTTTAGGCATATAAAAGACTTTTTCTTCATTATTATCATAAGTTACTTTTGCAATAGCCATACAATTATTCTTTTTAGGATTACCACATCTACCTTCTGGATCATTAGCGTTGTAAGTTATTTTTATACTTTCTGGTTTAGCATATACATTTGGTATTAAAAATAAACAAATAAATAATAGAAAAAATAATATTTTTACTTTTTTCATTTAATATCACTCTCTAATTCATATTAGCATAATTTAATAATTTTATAAATACCACTTTAAAAAAAATATTAAATACGTTATAATAATATATACTATAAGAGGTGTGAAATGAAAAAAATTAAAGATATATGGAATCGTAATCGAGTATTAATAGTATTAATTATTATTGTTTTAGTTTGTTTTTGTATTATGGGAGTAGTTATGGTAAAATACTTTTTCGGAGGGAATACATCTAGTTATGGAGATCGTTTAGATGATATTAAAGATTTACCATTTAAAGAAGAAGATCAATTATCATTAATTAATACAATTAAAGAAAATGATATTGTAAGTGATGTTACTGTTAATGTTAAAGGTAAAATTATTTATATTAGAATATTATTCAATGATAAAGCTACATTAGATACTGCTAAAGGTGTAGCTAGTAAATCAATTGAATCCATAAATGCTGATTATCAAAGTAAATATGATTTAGAATATACTATCGTTCAAAATTCAAATGAAGCCGTAGCGGGTTTTACTTTGATGGGTGCTAAAAATATTAATCGTAGTGTTTTAATTTGGAATAATAATACCCCTCTAAAAGATAAGGAGTAATTTATGAAAAAGAAAATTTTAATTATTAGTATTATTTTAATTTGTGGTTTAGGAATTGGGAGCTATTTTATTTTTAGAAATAATAATAGTTTAAATCAATATGAAAAAGAATGGATAACTGATTCAACAAATAAAGTTATTAATATTCATGTTGTAAATGATGAAAATATTTTTGGAAATAATGGTAAAGGGTTATTCTATACTTTTATTAAAGATTTTCAAGAAAAATATAATCTATCATTAAATAATATAACATATAAAAGCAGTGAAGTAGCGTCAGGAGCTTTATTTGGGGTTTCAAATAATTTACCAGAAGGTTCTTTAGAATTCTATAAAGATCATTATGTTTATCTTAGTAAAGAAAAAGAAATAATACCTTCATATAATAATTTAAATAATAAAACCGTAGGAATTTTAAATACTAATGTTACTTATTTAAATAAATATTTTAAAAATCTTAATATTATGAATAAAGATTATAGTAATAAAGAAGATTTGATTAAAGCTTTAGATAGTAATGAAGTTTCTGCTATCGTAGTGCCTAGAATAGAATATTTAGATTTAATTTTACAAAAAAATTATTATATTAATTATCATTTTAGTGATATACCATATTATTACTATATGAATGATGTTGAAGATTCAAGACTTAAAAGTGTTATGAAAAAATATTTTGTAAAATGGCAAAAAGAAAATATGCAAGAATATATGTCTCAAGAAGAACGAAATGAATTTCTTAAAGATTTAAAAATTGAAGATAAAGATTTAGTAGATATGCAAAGTAGAGATATTAATTATGGATTAGTAAATAATAGTCCCTATGAAACATTATTAAGTGGTAATGTTGGAGGAATAGTAACAGATTACTTAAAAGCATTTAGTGATTTTTCTGGTATTGATATAGCTTATTCTAAATATAAAAACTATAAAAAATTAAATAAAAAAATTAATAGTAATGATGTAAGTTTATTTATGAATTATTATTATAGTAATAATATTAATTATATTCCATTAAATATTAATTTAGGATATCAAGTATTTGTATATGAAAATAGTGATATTGTTATAAGTTCATTAGATAGTTTAAAAAATAAAACTGTTTATGTAGAAGAAAATACTTTATTATATAATGAATTAAGTAAAAATAATATTTTAAATATTAAAACTTATAATAAAGAAAAAGATTGGAAGAAAATTATTAAAAAGAAAGATAGTATTATAATTATAGATGCAAATTTAGGTAATTATCATAGTAAAGGGGATTTAAGAAAATTCAAAAAAATATATGAAAATAATACTAATATTAATTATTCTTTAGGATCTTTAAATAGTGATAATTTTAATAAATTATTAACTAAATATATAAATTATTTAGATAATAATGTTATAAAAGAAACAGGTTTTTATCATAATAAAGAAACTGAAAAAGAAGGAAATGTAATAAGTACGTTAGCAGAATATTCTTTCTATTTAATATTAGTTATAGGATTAATATTAATATTAATCTATCATAATAGTAAAAAAGTAAGAATTGCTAAGAAGATTAAGAAAGATGATAAATTAAAGTATATAGATCAATTAACTTCTTTAAAAAATCGTAATTATTTAAACGAAAATATTGATTCTTGGAATAAGAATACTATTTATCCTCAATGTGTTATTATGTTAGATTTAAATCGATTACAAGAAATTAATGATACATTAGGATATGAAGAAGGAGATAAACAAATACAAGGTGTTGCTAATATATTAATAAGAAATCAATTAGATAATACTGATATTATTAGAACTGATGGTACTGAATTTATGATATATACTGTAGGTTATAATCAAAAACAAATTACAAGTTATATTCATAAATTAAATAAAGAATTTAAAAATTTACCATATGAATATGGAATATTTATTGGTTATAGTATGATATTAGATGATTTAAAAGATATTAGTGATGCTATAAATGAATGTGTAGAAGACATTAAAAGTCAAAAAAATGAACAGAAAGAAGAAAAATAATGAAGATAATAAAGAAAGTAAAAAATGTTGTTAAAAGATTATGGAGAATTATGAGTAAACCAGATATGCTTGTATTACCAGGACAACTTGCTTTCTTTTTTTTACTTGCTATAGTGCCTACTATTTCATTAATAGCCTATGGGGCTTCCTTATTTCATGTTTCATATGATTTTATAAGTAATTTTGTTAGTAAAGCTTTTGGAGGAGAAATAGCTAATTTAATTGTTCCTATAGTGCAAGAAATAAGTATGACACCAGCTTTCTTTATAACATTATTAATTTCTTTTTATACAGCATCTACTGGAGCTAGTTCAATTATTATAACTAGTAATGAATTATATCATGTTAAAAATACTAGTTTTATTAAAAGAAAAGTTAAAAGTATATTTATGATTTTAATATTAGTTATCTTGTTAATATTTTTATTATTAATACCAGCTTTTGGTAATAAATTTATTGAATTAATTAAATATGTTAATATGAATAGTAATGTTACAAATATTATAATTACTTTTATTAAAGTTGCCCAAGGGCCAATATCTTGGTTTTTTACCTTTTTCCTAATAAAAATAATTTATTCAATGGCACCTGATCAATATATACCATCTTCTTATACAACTAAAGGAGCTTTATTTACAACAGTTGGATTTGGACTTGCTACTTGGTTATATAGTTTCTTTGTTAATAATTTTGCTCATTATGATATTTTATATGGAGGACTTGCACATTTTGTGGTTTTAATGATATGGCTTTATTTACTTGCTAATATTGTAACGGTTAGTTTAGCAATTAATTGTGAAGAATTAGAACGTTACCAAAAAAAGGAACAATAAAAATCTAATAATTAAATA
>CANQSO010000006.1 GCA_947626535.1 uncultured Bacilli bacterium
AAGAAATTGATTCACGTGGAAATGAATACAAATAATCCAGCCTATTTACATCTTAGAAATGCTTGTTACTTTTTTAACAAAATAAGTTCTCAAACTAAAATTGGCGAAAACTATGATTTACAATATGAATTCATTCATATTGATTTCACGTATAATATGAAAGATAGCAAAAATGTGGTTGAAAAGTATACTATCACAAATGAAGATGGTTCTAAAAATTATTTAGATAACATTGAAATATGGGAATTCAACATGGACATAGCTAACAGTTTTTGGTACAATAAAGATGAAAAAAACATTAATAAATATAAGCATTTAATAATGTTTGATTTAGATAAAAATGATCTAAAAACTTTAAGTAATGGAGATGATTTTGTGGCTAAGTATACTGATGAATTAACCAAATTAAATGACAGTGATGAATTTCAAAGTTGGATGACCTATGAAGAAGACCAACAAATGATTTTAAATACCGAAAAAAAGATGTCTTACAATGAAGGCTTAGAAAAAGGTAAACTTGAAGGTCAAAATGACAGCAAACTTGAAATTGCTAAGAAAATGTTAAATGATAATATACCAGTAGATAAAATTATGACTTTTACTGATTTATCAAAAGAAGAAATTTTAGAGTTAAAATAATTAACAATTTATTGTATAAAATATTGACATATTTTAATTTAAATTAGCATTTTGTATTGACAAGTGCTAATTTTTTAGTATAATTAATTTAGCACTTGCATATATTAGGTGCTAGAGGATGTGAAATGATGAACAATAGACAAGAAAGTATTCTAAAGTATATTGTGGAATCTTATATTAAAACAGTTAAGCCTGTTGGAAGTAAGTCGTTGTGCAAAAAGTTACAGTGTTCATCGGCTACAATTAGAAATGAAATGGCTAAGTTAGAAGAATTAGGTTTTTTAGAAAAAAATCATATCTCTTCTGGTCGTATTCCATCAGAAAAAGGTTATAAGTATTATGTTGAAAAACTAATGAAGCCTAAAGAATTAACTGGGGAAGATGTATTGAAACTACAAACGATTTTTCAAAATCAGGAATTACAACTTTCTGATGCAATTAATCAATGTGTGGAAATAATTAGTGAAATAACTAATTATACAAGTATTGTTTTAGGAAAAAAATCAATGGATAATACTTTACAACAAGTATCGATTATTCCATTAGCTAATAATAAGATTGTTGCTTTAGTATGTACTGATCATGGTATTGTTCAAAATAAACAATTTAACTTGCCTAATAATATTAATATTGATGAGATTGTTAAAACTTGTGATATTATTAATAAAATGCTTATTGGAACACCTATTAGAAAAGTATCAGAAAGACTTGAATATGAAATTAAACCGATTATTGCTGATAAAATTAAACAATATGAAACCGTTTATAATATTTTTTCTAAAACATTTCATGATTTTGCTAGTAAAGTTCATGAAAATGTTCATGTTAGTGGAGCTAACTTTTTATTAGACGCTCCAGAATATAGTAATGTTGAAGAAGTTAAAAAGATTCTTTCTAAATTTGATGATGAAAATTTTATTAATAAGATTGAAGCAAGTGATGATGAAGAAGGAGTAAATGTCTACATTGGCGGCGAAAATGAATTTGACCCTAATGTGACGATTATTAAAACTACATTCCATCGTAATGGTGAAGATGGGACAATTGCTATTATTGGACCTAAGCGAATGGAATATGCTAAAGTTGTTGGCCTTTTATCATATATTAATGAACAATTAAATAAGGAGGATTAAGATGGACGAAAAAAAAGAAAATATTAATGCTGAAAATGAAGCAAAAGTTAAAAAGAAAAAAAATCATAATAAATGGCAAGAACAAAATGAAAAGTTAGTTAAACAAAATGCGGAATTAAATGATAAGCTTTTAAGAATTACAGCTGAGATGCAAAATATGAAAAGGCATTTTGAAGAAGATAAGACGCGTTTAATTAAATATGATGGGGAAAAATTAATATTAGAGATTTTACCTATTGTTGATAATTTTGAAAGAGCGATTATCTTAGATGATGAGAATTTAAGTGATGAATTAAGTAAATTCTTAAGTGGTTTTAAAATGATTTACGGTAATTTAGTAGACATTTTAAATAAATTAGAAGTTAAAGAAATAGAATGTGTTGGTAAACCTTTTGATTCTATTAGTATGAATGCGGTCTTAATTGACCACATTAAAGACGTTGATGACAATATTGTCATTGATTGTATGCAAAAAGGTTATATGTATAAAGATAAAATAATTAGACCAGCCATGGTCAAAGTAAATAATAAGGAGAGTGAAGAATAATGGCAAAAATTATAGGTATTGATTTAGGTACAACAAATAGTTGTGTATCTATTATGGAAGGTGGAAGTCCTGTTGTAATTCCTAATGATGAAGGAGGAAGAACAACACCAAGTGTTGTAGCCTTTACTAAAGATGGTGAAACGTTAGTAGGGGATCGTGCTAAACGTCAAGCGGTAACTAATCCTAAAAATACTATTTCATCTATTAAAAGAAAAATGGGGACTAGTGAAAAAACTAAAGCTAATGATAAAGAATGGACAGCTGAAGAAATATCTGCTAAGATTTTAACTAAATTAAAAACGGATGCTGAAAGTTATTTAGGTGGAACAGTTAGTGAAGCTGTCATTACGGTTCCAGCATACTTTAATGATGCTCAAAGACAAGCAACTAAAAATGCTGGTAAAATTGCTGGTTTAGATGTTAAACGTATTATTAATGAACCAACTGCGGCTGCTTTAGCTTATGGTCTTGATAAACAAGAAAAATTACAAACAATCTTAGTTTATGATTTAGGTGGTGGAACATTCGACGTTTCAATTCTTGAAATCGGTGATGGTGTTTATGATGTTAAATCAACTAGTGGTAATAATCGTTTAGGTGGTGATGATTTCGATCAAAGAATTATTGATTGGATGACTGATACCTTTAAAAAAGAAAATGGTATTGATTTAACTAAAGATTCAATGGCTATGCAACGTTTAAAAGATGCTGCTGAAAAAGCTAAGAAAGATTTATCTGGTATGAGTAAAACCCAAATAAATTTACCATTTATTTCGCAAAGTAGTGATGGTCCAGTTCATTTAGATATGGAACTATCTAAAGCTAAATTTGAAGATTTATGTCGTGATTTATTTGATTCAACTCTAGAACCAGTAAGAAAAGCTTTAAAAGATGCTAAATTAAGTGCTAAAGATATTGATGAAGTAATCTTAGTTGGTGGTTCTACTCGTATTCCATATATTCAAGAATTAGTTAAAAAAGAACTTGGTAAAGAACCTCATAAAGGTGTTAACCCTGATGAAGTTGTGGCCATGGGGGCAGCTATTCAAGGTGGTGTTTTAACTGGTGAAGTTGATGATTTAGTATTACTAGATGTAACGCCTTTATCTCTTGGTCTTGAAACTCTAGGTGGCGTTATGACGGTGTTAATTCCAAGAAATACAACTATTCCAACAAGTAAGAGTCAAGTATTTAGTACAGCTGCTGATAATCAACCTGCCGTAGACATTCATGTTTTACAAGGTGAAAGACCAATGGCTGCTGATAATAAAACTTTAGGTAACTTCCAATTATCTAATATTCCACCAGCACCAAGAGGAATTCCGCAAATCGAAGTTAAATTTGATATTGATGCTAATGGTATTGTAAATGTTACAGCTAAAGATTTAGGTACTAATAAAGAACAATCTATTACTATTACTTCAAATACTAATTTAAGTGATGAAGAAATCGATAAAATGATGAAGGAAGCTGAAGCTAATAAAGAACAAGATGAAAAACGTAAAGAAGAAGCTAATGTTAGAAATGATGCTGATTCAATGGTATTTGCTACAGAAAAAGCTCTTAAAGATTTAGGTGATAAAGTTGATAGTAAAGATAAAGAAGAAGCTGAAAATAAATTAAAAGAATTAAAAGAAGCTTTAGAAAAAGATGATGTAGAAGACATTAAAAAGAAAACGGAAAGCCTAAATGAAGTAGCAATGAAATTAGCAACTAAAGTATATGAAGAAGAAGCAAAGAAAAACCAAAATAATGAAAATACAACTACTGAAGAACCTAAAAAAGATGATGGTGTAGAAGAAGCTACATACGAAGAAAAATAATTAAAAGTGATGGTTCTAGGAAACTAGAACCTTTCACGCGTTTAATAGAAAAGAGGTTTATTTTGAAAACATATAAGACTAGAGATGAAGTAGAACAAGAATACAAATGGGATTTAACATCTTTCTTTAAAAATGAAGAAGAATTTAATAAATCTTTACAAGAATTAGAAAATAATATTAATCAAATTAAAAATTATGTTGGTTGTACGAAAGATGCAGATAAATTATATGAATTTTTAAATTTTGAGATAAATACTTTAGCTTTATTTGAAGATTTATATGTCTATGCTCATTTAATTAATGATCAGGAACTAGGAATATCTAAAAATATTGAAAGAAAAAATAAAACAATTATTTTAAATGGAAAATTAGAAACAGCTTTAAGTTTTTTTAATCCGGAATTATTAAAATTAAGTAATGAAGAATATCAATCTTTATTTACTAAAAATCCTAAATTAAATGAATATAAAGCCGTTTTAGATGATATTTATCGTTTTAAAGATCATATTTTAAATGAAGAAGAAGATATTATTGTAACTAAATTAGTTAATGCTATGGATCATTTTGATGATATTTCATCAACTATGTTAAATAAAAATCATCATTATGGTTATGTTACAGTTGATGGTGAAAAAGTCTTAATTACTTCAACTAATTTTCGTAAATTAATGCGTAATCCAAAACAAGAAGTTAGAAGAAAAGTTTATATGGCTTTTCATAAAGTAATTGACCAATATAGTGATGTTAATGCTAATTTATTAAATTCATATATAAGTATGGAAGAACAATTAGCAAGTATTTATAAATTCTCTAGTTCATGGGAACAAAAATTATTTTCTTTAGAATTAAGTGATAAAGTATTTAAAACTTTATGTGAAACAACAGAAAAAAATTTAGATGTTTTACATAAATTTTATACATTAAAAAAAGATGTTTTAAAATTAGAACCATTTAATTATTATGATATAGCTTTACCAATGAGTCATAATAAAAAAGAATATAGTATTAAAGATTCTCAAAATATTATTAGAAATTCTTTAGAACCTTTAGGTAAAGAATATTTAAATAAGTTTGAAAAGATTATTACTAATTGTTATATTGATTATTGTGAATATCAAGGTAAATGTAGTGGGGGTTATTCTTTTGGAACTTTAAAACAAGATTCCAGAATATTATTAAGCTTTAATGGCAATTTAGATTCGGTATCAACAATTGCGCATGAAGCTGGACATAATGTTCATCATCAATTTATTAGAGAAAATAATCCTTTACAATATTTAGAATGTCCTAATATTGTTTGTGAAGTTGCCTCTTTAACTAATGAATTTTTGCTTTCTAATTATTTAGCTAAAAAAGGTAGTAGTAAAGAAGAAAAATTATCTGGTATTGAAAATATCTTAAATGTTATTGAAAATAATTTATATGGTGCGGTAAGAGAAGGCTTAATGGAAAAAAATATGTATCAAGTTATAGCAAATGATGGAAGTTTAACTAAAGAATATTTAGATAATTTATCTAAAAAAAGTCTTAAAAAATATTTAGGACCTTGTGTTAAAGCTCATAAATATCTTAAAGATGGTTGGGTTACGAGAAGTCATTATTATATGAATTATTATTTATTTAGCTATGCTATTTGTGTTTGTGTGGCTGCTAATGTGGCTGATAAAATAATTAATGGCGATAAAGAAATGTTAGAAAATTATTTAAAATTTTTAAAGACTGGTTCTGATAAAAATCCAACGGAAATATATGCTATTTTAAAAATTGATTTAGAAAGTGCTGAAACATACAAACGCGCGATTGAATATTTTGATTCTTTAATAGCTAAATTTAGAGAAATATATGAAGGTGATGCATAATGAATAAAAAAGATTATTATGAAGTATTAGGTGTCGATAAAAATGCTAGTGATGAAGAAATTAAAAGAGCATTTCGTAAGCTTGCAAAACAATATCATCCTGATATAAATAAAGAACCTGGTGCTGAAGAAAAATTTAAAGAAATAGGAGAAGCTTATGCGGTTTTATCTGACCCGCAAAAAAGAAGTCAATATGATCAGTTTGGCCATGCAGCTTTCGATGGTACTGGTGCCGGTGGTTTTGGGGGCTTTGATGCTGATGATATTGATTTAGGAGAAATTTTGCGAGCTGCTTTTGGCGATTCATTCGGTGGTTTTGGGGGCTTTGGAGGATTCTCTGACTTCTTTGGTGGAAGTGGTAGTTCATCTCGTGCTCGTAAAGGAAAGGATACCCTTTTAAGAGTTGATTTAACTTTCATGGAAGCTGCATTTGGAGTAGATAAAGATTTTGATTTAATGTTAAATGAAACTTGTGATGAATGTCATGGAGCAGGTGGCTTTGATGAAGATGTTTGTTCATATTGCCATGGCAGTGGTCGAGTAATGAGTGAACAACGAAGCATTTTTGGAGTAATTCAAAGTCAAAGTGTTTGTCCAAAATGTGGAGGAAAAGGTAAAAGTTATAAAAAGTCTTGTTCAAAATGTTCTGGTACTGGTCATGTAAAACGTAAAAAAACCATATCTATTCATATTCCTGAAGGGGTTGATACTGGCTACCAACTAAGAATATCTGGAAAAGGTGAAGCTGGTATTAATGGTGGAGCAAATGGCGACATTTATATTGAATGTGTTGTTGAACAAAGTAAATTTTATGAACGTGATGGTGAAGATTTATATATTGAAGTACCAATTAATTTTGCTGAAGCAGCTTTAGGTTGTAAAAAAGAAATACCTACTATTTATGGAAATGTAGTTATGGATATTAAAGCTGGTGCAAATACAGGCGCTAAATATAAATTAAAAGGTAAAGGTCTTAAAGTTCCAAATAGTATGCGTAAAGGCGATATGTATGTCATTATTAAAGTTATTACACCATCTAAATTATCACGTGATCAAAAGAAATTATTTGAACAACTACTTAAAACTGATTTAGATACAGATAGTGAATTTAAAGAATTTAATCGTAATTTAAAATAAGAAGCGAGAGCTTCTTTTTTTAACTAATTTTAATTATTTTAGCGTGCAATACAACTTTAATATTATCATTATAACAAGTAGATAAAGTAAGAATATGATCATTTTTATTAACAGTTGTTTTAAAATCATAAATACTTCGGTTAATTAATTTATTGATAAAATTATTAAAATCATCTTCATTATTAAATTTTGTTTCAATATAATCATTTGTATTAGGAACTTTATAAACAGAAAATACTTGCCATAAACTATTTTTATCTTTAGTAGATACTTCAATAACAAAATTATTTTGATTATTAAGCCAATCATTAGTTAAAACATTTTTTAAACTACCAAACATCGTTTCATTAGCTCGTCCATGAGCATAAATAATATTATTTTGATCATTTAATTCTTTATTATTTCGATAATCTAAAAATACCCAACCAGCACCATTATAATGCTTATAAAAATCATGAGTTAAATAATATTTGTTATCACTTGCTTGGACAAATGGATAATTAATATTAGTGCCTAAAACTTTTAACCATCCAACTGTATCATTATTAATAGAAATTAAATTAGTTAAATCAACATCCATTAAATTCATCTTAATAAAATCCCAATATGGATCATCTTCTTTAATTTCCTCACTTTTAATAACATTTTCGCTTATTTCTTCATTAATAGTAATTTGGTCGGTTATATCATTTATTATTTTATTATTTTTATGATTATCAATAAACCAAATAACAATTTTAAAACTTGAATATATAAAAACTAATAAAGCAATTAAAATAATTAACGATGACCATTTAAATTTTCTTTTTTTCTTCATATCTATCACAATATTACTCTATCACTTTTTAAGATTTTGAACAATAATAATGAATTAATTCTAGTAATATTATTTATTATTTGATAAAATTAAAAAGAAAGTTGGTGGAATTATGACTAGAAGTGAAGCAAGAGTCAAAGTAATGACCATTTTATATCAAATAAATATTAATAATGATAATCATATCCCGTATAAAATAGATGAAATTATTAATGAAAATAATAAAGAAAATAAAAATTTTATTAATGATTTAGTAAATGGAGTTTTAAATAAAAATGAAGAATTAGAAGAACTTGCTAATACTTATTTAAAAGATTGGAAAATAAATCGTTTAGATAAATTAGGAGCAATTATTTTAAAAATGGCTTTTTATGAAATAAAATACTCTGATACTCCAAATGTTGTGGCTATTGATGAAGCAATTAATTTAACTAAAAAATATTGTGATGAAGAACTTGCTAAAATGATTAATGCTACTTTAGATAAATATTTAAAAAAAGAAGAGAAAAGAAGTTGATTAAATGGAACCAAAATATATAACAATTAGTCAAATAAATAATTATATTAAATTAATGTTTGATAAAAATGTTTATTTAAAAAAAATATGGCTTAAAGGAGAAATCAGTAATTTAAAAATTCATTCAACAGGCCATATTTATTTGACTTTAAAAGATGATTATTCGCGAATAAGCGCTATTATGTTTAAAAGTAGTGCTAAAAATTTATTATTTAATCCGGAAGATGGAATGAATGTTTTAGTAGAAGGAAGAATAAGTGTTTATCCCATTGGTGGTTCTTATCAAATATATATTGATAAAATGGAACAAGATGGTTTAGGTAATTTATATTTAAAATATGAAGAATTAAAAAAGAAATTACAAAGTGAAGGATATTTTGATCAAGCTCATAAACGACCGATACCAAAATATCCAGAAAAAATAGGGATTGTAACCGCGCCTACTGGAGCCGCAATTAAAGATATTTTAAGTACTATTAAAAGAAGATATCCGATATGTGAAACAATTTTATTTCCAGCTTTAGTCCAAGGTGCTAGTGCAGCACCAAGTATTGTTAAACAAATTGAAATGGCTAATAATTATGATATTGATGTTTTAATTATCGGAAGAGGTGGAGGGTCAATTGAAGATTTGTGGGCCTTTAATGAAGAGATTGTCGCAAAAGCCATTTATAACTCGAAAGTTCCAATTATAAGTGCGGTAGGTCATGAAGTAGATTTTACCATTTCTGATTATGTAGCAGATCTTAGAGCTCCAACTCCTACAGGCGCTGCGGAAATGGCCGTACCAACAATATTAGAAGTTAAAAATATTTTAAAGACTTATGAAATTAAAACTAGTAATGCCATGATTAATAAATTAGATAATTTAAAACATCGTTTAAAAATTAATAAAGATAATTATATCTTAAAAAATCCAACAGTTCTATACGATATAAAATTACAAAAACTAGATGGTATTATTGAAAACTTACATAATAGTTATCAAAAATTAATTGAAAAAAAAGAATTTTTATTAAAAAAATATCAAGAACATTACATAATTTTAAATCCGGATACTATAATTTTTAATAAACAAAATAGTTTAAAATATATTATTCAGACTTTAAAATTATTAAATCCTTTAAATATTTTAGATAATGGCTATTCTTTAGTAAAAAAAGATGGTAAGATAATTAAAGATGCTAGTAATGTTAAAGTAAAAGATGAACTAGAAATACTTTTAAGTAAAGGAAGTTTAAATGTTATTGTAAAGGAGAGTAAAAATGAAAGATAAAGAAAAAACATTTGAAAGTGCTTTAAATGAATTAGAACAAATTGTTAAAGATTTAGAAAGTGGTAATATTTCTTTGGATGACGCGATGAGTAAATATACGACAGCAATGAATTTAGTTAAATTTTGTCAAGAAAAATTAGATAATGCTACTAAACAAGTTAATAAAATTTTAAATGAAAATAATGAATTAGTTGATTTTAAAGTAGATGAAGGTGAAGAAGATGAAACTAACTAAAATTACACCAAGAGATGAAGATTTTGCTAAATGGTATACTGATGTATGTATGGCTGCCAATTTAGTTAGTTATTCTAATATTAAAGGTAGTATGATTATTTGTCCTAATGGCTATGCAATTTGGGAAGAAATACAGAAAATAATGGATGCTGAATTTAAAAAATTAGGTCATCAAAATGTTCAAATGCCTTTATTTATACCAGAATCACTATTAAATGTTGAAAAAGATCATGTTAAAGGTTTTGCTCCTGAAGTTGCTTGGGTAACCCGTGGTGGCGAAGAAGAATTAGAAGAAAAAATGGGTGTTAGACCAACAAGTGAAGTTTTATTTTGTGATTATTATAAAAATGTTATTAAATCATATCGTGATTTACCAAAATTATATAATCAATGGTGTACAATTGTTAGATGGGAAAAAACAACTAGACCTTTTTTAAGAAGTAGAGAAATATTATGGCAAGAAGGTCATACGATGCATGAAACAGAAGAAGAAGCTTTAAATGAAACTTTACAAATGCTTCATGTCTATGAAGATTTTCAAAAAAATGTTTTAGCTTTACCAGTTATTGTTGGTTTAAAAACTGAAAAAGAAAAATTTGCAGGCGCTGTTAAAACATATACAATTGAAGCGATGATGTATGACGGGGTAGCCTTGCAAAATGGAACAAGTCATTATTTTGGTCAAGACTTTGCTAAAGCTTTTAACATAACTTTTTTGGATAGAAACAATAATTTACAAACACCATATCAAACTAGTTGGGGAACTACAACTAGAATGATCGGGGCTATTATAATGACTCATGGTGATGATCATGGCCTAGTCTTACCACCTAAAATTGCTCCAACGAAAGTTGTTATTATTCCAATTGGTGATGATGAAAAAGTAACTAAAACAATAAATGAAATTACTGAAGATTTAGATGTTACATATGAAATAGATGATAGTAATAAATCACCAGGATTTAAATTTGCTGAGGCAGAGGTAAAAGGTATTCCGATTAGAATTGAAGTTGGTTTAAGAGACTTAGAAAATGATGAAGTAACTTTAGTAAGAAGAGATACCCTAGAAAAAATAAAAGTTAAAACAAGTGAAGTTAAAAATAGAATCACTGAGTTATTAGATACCATTCAAAATGATATGTATAACAGAGCATTAAATCGAAGAAACAGCATGCTATATGAAGCTCATGATTATGAAGAATTTAAAACAATTGCTAAAGAAAAACCAGGATTTATTAAAATAAATTGGTGTGGTAATGAAGAGTGTGAAAATAAAATTAAAGATGATACTGGTCTAAAAAGCAGATGCATCTTAGAAGAAGAAATTCCTGATGGTAACTGCGTAGTTTGTAATAAAAAAGCAGCCCATAAAATATACTTTGGTAAACAATATTAAAAAGAGGTTTTTAAAATGCAAAGATATGATACAGCTAGAAAGGTAAGTATTTTAGGAATATTTGGTAATTTATTTTTACTAATAATTAAATTTCTAGTTGCTTTTGTAAGTCATAGTCAAGCGATGATTGCTGATGCTTTTAATAGTGCAGGAGATATTTTTTCTTCAATCTTAACCTTTGTAGGTAATAAAATTGCTTCAAGACCGCGTGATTTAAAACATAATTTAGGTTATGGTAAAGCTGAATATATTTATTCTATCTTTATTGCTATTTCTATGATATATATTAGTTTAAATTTATTTTATGTTTCTTTTAAATCTTTTTTTGTACCTAGTAATTATCATTTTTCTATTTATTTAATTATTGTTTGTATTATTACCATAATTACAAAATTAGCTTTATATATTTATACAAAAAAAGTAGGAAAAAAATATAATAATTTATTAATTTTATCAAATGCTATTGACCATAAAAATGATTGCTTACTTACTTGTGGTAATTTAATTGCCAGTATCTGTGCAATGAAAAATATTTTTTGGGTAGATAGTTTAATTGGGGTTATTATTTCTTCTTGGATTCTTTATAGTGCGTTAAAAATATTTATTGAAGCTTATAAAATCTTAATGGATCGTTCTATTGATGAAGAAACTAAAGAAAAAGTTATTGAAATAGTTAAAAAACATCCTGAAGTTTTAAAAGTAAATCATGTTAATTCAACCCCAATAGGATATCAATTTCAAGTTAATTTAACAATTTTTGTTGATGGTAATATGTCAACATTTGAATCTCATGAAGTAGCCAATAATATTGAAAAAGAATTAACAAAATTAGATATTATTTCTTTAGCCGTAATTCATGTTAATCCAATGAATATTAAAAAATAATAAAAGTTTACATCAAAAAATGTAAATTTTTTTTTAATTATTTAGTTTAAACATTAATTATTATGTTAAGATTTATATAGAAAGTAGGATGACTATAGAAAAGAAAAATAATAGTAGAACCTATATCTTAATGATTTTAGGAGTAATTGGAACAATATTATTAGTTGTAGGAGTAACATATGCTTATTGGATATTAACAAGAGAGTAAACGGGCGAAAATGTTGTTAATACAGCATGTTTAAAAATTTCATTCACAGGCGAGAATGATATTAATTTACCTAAAGCCTATCCAATGACAAATGAACAATTAGATAAATTTTTAAGCACAGCAACACCATATCATTTTACAATTCAAAATGAATGTAATGAACTAGCTACAGCAACAATTAACCTAGAAAGTTTAAATGCTGGAGAATAAAAACAATTAGAAGACCAATATATTAATGCAATTCTTTATGAAACGAATTATCATAATATTTTAAATAGTGTAAAGCAATTAATTGCAAGTATCTATAATGATGAAAATAAAGTTTTAGAAGATTCATTACATGCATATAAGCTATATAATTTTACATTGCAAAAAGGAGAAACAAAAAGTTTTAATTTACAATTATATATGGATGCCAATACACCAATGGAAGATGCAAATATGAATGCAAGTTGGAAAGGAAAAATAACCTTAAGTGCTGAATATAAAGAAGAAAAATTAGCAAATTTAGGTGGTGAAAAAATTCCAGTAGTAGAAACTGGAGAAGGACTTTATGCAGTAAGTCATGATGTAAGTGAAATAAGTACAGAATGGAATAAAACAGAATATCGTTATGCTGGAGCCAATCCAAATAATTATGTCCAATTTAATAATGAAATTTGGCGAATCATAGGCTTAGTGAATGTTAAAACTGATAGTGGAGTAGAGCAAAGAGTAAAAATAGTAAGACAAGATAAAATAGAAGGACAAAAAGATTTTGGAAATTATGCTTGGGATAGAGATGAATATTTTACAAATAATTGGACGACAAGTAAGTTAAAAGATATGTTAAATGGAATATATTATGAAAGTGGAACAGGAGAATGCTATACAGGAACAAATGATGATACAGCATCACAAAATATATGTGATTTTAATACCGGAACAGATTTGCCAAAAGGTTTAGACGACACAGCAAGAAATATGATAGATAAAGAAGTAATTTGGAATATCGGAGGTTGTGATAGTGCAAGTATAACAACGAATCAATTTTATGAAAGAGAGCGAGGAACAAGTATAGGAGGTAGTAATACATATCCAATTGAATGGAGTAGAGAAACAGATGAAGGAGGAAAACATAATGGAATAGGATTAATATATCCAAGCGATTATGGATATTCCGTAGGAGGAGAAGTAAGAAATAATTGTTTGACAAAAAAATTGTATGATTATAATGAAGACGATTGTCCTTCAAATGATTGGTTAAAACCAAATAATAAATTATTGACTCTTTCGCTGTATTCCTATAACTCCGACAATGTGTTCGGTGTCAGTTCTTCCGGATTTGTCAGTAGCTACTACTACGCTGACAATGCGATTGGGGTTTGGCCAGTAGGTTATCTGACATCATCTACAAAAATAGTAGACGGAAATGGAACAATAGATGAACCATTTAACCTTCAAATTGTTAGTTAATGTAAGGTATTACAATCAAAAAAGAAAGTAATTTTTAATCATTATACTTTCTTTTTTAATTGTTTATTTCATCACCTTTTTTTAGCATTGTAGTAATAAATATAGCATAACCGTTTGTTGGATGATCTACTATTACATGAGTTACTGCTCCAATTAATTTGTTATTTTGAACTATTGGTGAACCACTCATACCTTGGACTATTCCTCCTGCTTTATTAATTAACTCTTGATCTTTTATTTCAAATGTCATGTTTTTAGTATCATTATAATCTTGAATAGATGTAATATTTATATCATATTCTTTTTTTTCATTACCATTTAAAACCGTATATATTTTAGCTGGTCCAATTTTTATTTCATTAGGTTCAGCTATTTCAATAGTATTACTATCTATTTGTTTTTGCCATTTGCCAAATATCCCATTTGTGGTATTCTCATTTATTGTTCCGTAAGTATTTTCAAACTTAAAATTAGCATTCTTTTCTCCAGCTGTTCCATCTGTACTTTTCTTTATTGAAGTCACATTACTTTCAAAAATACTACCTGATTTTACTTCAACCATTTTTAGAGTTTTACTTTCTAATACTTCATGTCCTAAAGCTCCATAAATTTTAGTTTCTGGATCAATATAAGTTAATGTACCAATCCCCGTAATATTATCTTTAACATATAATCCGGTTTTATAGATGCCATCTACTTGTTCTAAGGGTAGAGTAGTAGAAAGTAGATTATCGTTTCTTTTAATAGTTAAATTTACTTCATTATTAACGATATTTTTTTCAATTTCCGTTGTTAATTCGTCAATAGTATTAACATTTTTATCATTAACTTTAACTATTTCATCACCAATCATAATTTCAGGATTTCCTTTTAATATTTTACCATTTACTTGATAAAAACCAATAACTAGTATTCCTTTTGTATCAATATGAATACCAATATTTTCCCCGCCTAAAACAACCTTATTAGAATAGGCTAAAATACTTAAAGGCATTCCTAAAAATGCAACTAATGTGATTAATACTTTTTTCATTTAAATCACCTTACCTAATACTATTATGGCTTATAAATAAAAAAAAAGAATGGTAATTCATACCACTATTGTAAGGTGTAAGCAACAATACTTGCTACTATGCCACCAACCATTATAAATAAAGTAATCCATGTTACTATTTGTCTTGTTTTCTTTTTCATTATTTCACCCACTATAAATTTATCATAAAATAGGGGTTTTGTAAATAAACTTTACTAGGTGATAATAGTGAATGTCATAGTAAAATATATGAAAAAACGTCGTACCTTAATGCTTTTTGTAAGTATCTTATTAATTGTAGGAATTATTATGGGTGTAGTAATAGCATTTAATTCTAAAACTGAATTTATACCTCTTTTAACTCAGTATAAAAGTAATATAAAAGGTTTAACTTTTACTAATTTAATGAGTCATTTTAGTATCTTATGCTTTTTATTAATAACTAGTATTCTAGCTATTGGAATACCATTATTTACCATGGCTTTTTTTATTGAAGGTTTAAATATTGGTTTTTTAATAACTATTTTTTCTTTAACTTTTAAATTAAATGGTTTTTTATTTGCTTTACTATTTATTTTATTTACTAATTTATTATTTTTAATCTTTTTATTTTTATTATTTCCTAAATGTTTAGAGATTTGTCGGAATGTAATAGGCAGAATCTTGTATAAAAAAGATAATGAAATATTTATCTTAAGATTAATCGGCTTATCTTTAGTGCTTATTTTTATTGCTTTTACTACTGAATTTATTTCTTTTTTAATAAGTTCTCATATCCTTAATATTTTTCATTTCCTTCTTAAGTAATTTCTGCTATAATACAAGTGATTTGGAAGTGATTGGTGTGAAAGAAAAGGTTATTATTGGGATGAGTGGGGGAGTAGACTCTGCTGTTGCTGCCTATTTACTTAAAAAGTCCGGATATGATGTTGAAGGACTATTCATGCGCAACTGGGACTCAATGCTAAATAATGATACTTTAGGTAATCCTAATTTAGATAATGAAATATGTCCACAAGAAGTTGATTATAATGATGCTTTAAAAACTTGTGAAATATTAGGTATTAAATTACATCGAATAGATTTTGTTAAAGAATATTGGGATAATGTTTTTTCTTATTTTTTAAAAGAGTTAAATCTTGGGCGTACACCTAATCCTGACCTTTTATGTAATAAATATATTAAATTTGATGTTTTTAAAAAGGAAGCGGAAAGACTTGGAGCTAAATACATGGCAACAGGGCATTATGCTAGATTAAAAGAAGGAAAATTATTAAGAGCAATTGATTTGAATAAAGATCAAACCTATTTTTTAGCTCAAGTAAAAAAAGAACAATTAGAGGATGTTTTATTTCCAATAGGAGAGTTAACTAAGCCAGAAGTAAGACAAATAGCACTTGATATTGGTCTTAATGTGGCTAAGAAAAAAGATTCAACTGGTATATGTTTTATTGGTGAAAGAAATTTTCAAAAATTTATTCAAAATTATTTAAAATCTAATCCTGGCAACATAATTAATGTGGCAACTAATGAAGTTATTGGTATACATAACGGTTTAATGAATTATACCATTGGTCAAAGAAGAAATATTGGTATATCTGGATATGAAGAACGTCATTATGTTTGTGGTAAAAATGTCAGTAAAAATATTTTATATGTAGCTTTTGGCGAAGATAGTAAATACTTAATCAGTAATTCATGTATTATCGAAGAAGTAAACTTTATTAGCGATGAACGTCAAACTTCTTGCACAGCTAAATTTAGATATCGTAGTAATGATGTTCCGGTTACATTAGAATATTTAGAAAATAATGAAATAAAAGTTAATTATCCCGATGGCTTTAAAGCTGTTACGCCTGGTCAGTTTTGTGTCTTTTATCAAGGCGATGAGTGTCTAGGCAGTGGCATAATAAAAAAAGTAATGAAAGATGATGAAGAATTATGGTATCTAAAATAACTAGTTTTGATTATTTAAATGCAAATAAAAAAGATTATCAAGAATTTGCTAAAGAATTTTATCAAATAATGGCTAAAAAAGATCATTTAGATTTAAATGTTAATTTTTGTGATGATTATGAAATTGAAGTTGGAAATGCAGTTAGTATTTGTACATTTAATATAAATTATCAGCCAACATACATTCATAGTCTTACTTTTAATATTAGTCAAATATTTGAAGATAATAGTAATTATCAAAAACGTTTCTTTGAATTTATCAATTGCCTTTATCATGAATTATATCATGTAAAAGTAATGGAATTAGCTAATAAAGAATCTTGTTTTAATTTAACATCTTTATTTTCAGTTGTGGATTATATGGAGAATAATGATAATATATTTTGGGATATAAACTATAATATTATAGATGAAGAAATTCAAGCTTATTTATACGGTTTAAAAAAATCAGCTACTTTTATAAAAAAATATTATCCTGATGCTTATGACAAAGATTTTGTTAAAGATGAAACTTCTAAATTAATTACTTCAAAATTATTTTATAATCATTATTTTTATAATGGCGAACGTCTATCTAAATCTAAAACGTTAAATAAAATGATAAATAATTTTAAATATGAAGAAGATAGACCATATCCTTTAATTATTAATAAAGTTTATAATGTGAAAAAACATGAACTTAAATCAATTGATGAATTAGTTTTAGATTATACATACTATTATTATAAATATCCTTATAAAATAGAAGAAATTAAAAACTTTTATGCAACATTAATTACTGAAAAGTTTTTAAATAATGAAACTTTTAAAGCATGTAGTGAACTTATATTTTTATTGAAGCTTGGATTAAGAAATAAAAAACAAATTTTATATAAATTAGGGCAAATTCATCCTCTTAAAATTCATAATGTTTATTTACAAAGTCATTTTATTAAAGAACAACAATTTGATATAAAAAATTTAGAAACAGCTATTAAAGGCTTATTTTAGGCAAAAATAAGCTTTTTTACTTGACATAAAAGTGTTAAGTATTTTATAATTATCTTGTAAATATTAAGAGAGTAGGTTAACAAATGAAAAAATTAAAAGATTTAATGCAAGAGTTAGGAATATCTAAAGTTAGACTTGCTAAATATTTAGGGGTTTCTAGACAAATGGTCTATAATTATTTAGAAATTGATGATGTTACAAAATGGCCAAAAGAAAAGAAAATTTTGTTACTAAAGCTTTTAGATGTTAAAGATGGTAATGAAAAGTCAATTGGCAATATTGAAGTAACTACTGATTATATGATGAGTGTTGAGGAACGTTTAAATCAAAATGGAAGAGGAGATAATAATAAAAGCAATTATCTTGAAATTAAGAGTTTAGATAAAGATTCTCAGACCCTTCTTACTAATATTGTTAATTTAATTAAAGAAAAATTTCTAGATGAAAAAAAATCTAAAGAAAATTATTACATATTTACGTATTTGTATCATATGTTGCAATCAATGGATAATGTTCCTGAAATAAAATATATTTTTGGTTATATGTCTAAAACAACAGGTTTTACTAAAGTAGATGAATATAAATTCAATGAGGACCGTCAATTCATTTTTGAAGGCATTTTATATACTGCTTTAAATTTATATAATAATGGTGGTGCTTCTAGGAGCAGATTAACTGATTCACATCGTCGTTGGGAACAAGAAATTGATAAAAAAAATGAAGAAAAACTTGGTCGAACTCAACAATTAAATACTTTAAAAGTTCAAGCTTTAAAAGAATTAGGATATAGTAAAATTACAACAGAAAATGCCAGTGAATTAATTGAAAAAATGGCTGAAATTGAATCTCGTAAAGTATAATTTGCTTTACATATACTTTACATTGCGATTATAAATAGAGAAGAGTAGGGATAACCCCTACTTTTTAAATTAAAATATATTTATTTTTTTAAATATAAGCTATGAAGAATAATATCTTACTTTAAGTATAAATATTAATTATTTTATAAATTAATTTATAAAATTATAATTATAATTATAAAAATTTATAATCTAAATTTTAATTAAAATTATTTTTTAATTTGCCTTTAAAATCAATTTTTAATTTAGATAATAGTTTTTATTAATTATTAATATTTAATTACAAAAATCTATTTTAAGTAATTGCATTAAGATGATTAATTATTAATTATTAATAGTTTCGATGCAAATTAGAAAAGATAGATAATTAGTAAAAAATAAATTTAGGAAATTAAAAATTTTAATATATAATAATTTATATCTTTTTGATTCAAGAAAAGTATTATAGGCGAAAATAAAATGATTATTTATATATATTTTATTAATTTTTCTTTTTTGCATTTATTTAAATTGCATAATCTATCTTATGTTAACTAATAATTTATAACAAATTATTTTTTATAATATTTCCCATTTTATAATACAAATTGATTAAATAATAAAAAGATAATTCCTATCCCTATTCCAATATATATCCATTCATCTTCATGATATTTTTTTGCTTTGGGAAATAAATCATGTATTGATAATGTAATCATTAAACCTGCTACAAATAATAATATAAAGCCAATCATTGTATCGGTTATATATTTGCTTAAAAAGATGAATGCTAAAAAAGCTCCTAATGGTTCAGCCAGTCCTGATATAAAAGTCATTTTAATGGCTTTCTTTTTACTTCCAGTTGAATAATAAATTGGTACTGCAATACTTATACCTTCTGGGATATTATGAAACATTATAGCTAAACTAAGTTTTAATCCTAATGCAATATTTTGATAAGAACTTAGAAAGGTAACAATTCCTTCAGGTAAATTATGAAGCATTAAAGCTATCATTGATAATACCCCTACTCTATACAAATCATCTTGTTGAACAGTTATTTTTTTATTTATAAAATAAATTATAATTATTCCTAAAGTAAAAGCTATTAAAGACAAGAGTGTTCCCCATACTAATTTATATTCAGTAAGTATGGAATAAGTTGCTTCTGGAACTAATTCTAAAACTGATATCCCAATCATTATTGTTAATGAAAAAGACAACGCAAATACAATAAATTTATTAATATTTTCTCTTTGCCATTTATGAAAGATTACTAATGAGCCTAAGACCGTTGATAAACCTGCTATAGAAGAAATTATTAAAGGAATAAGTATTTGCATATAATCACCATTAAAATATATGCATATTTTATGGTTTTAATTCTTTTTCTTTTTTTAAATACTCTTCATCTGAAATTAAGCCAAGTCTTAATAAATCTTCTTGGGTAGATGAATAAATATGATTTCCATCAAAATGCTCCATTACTCCTTTTACACCATTAATTTTATATATTTTTCCTATTTCTTCATCATCAAATGGTGTATTTTTAATATGAATTAATTTTTGAAAATCAGTAAATTCTTCTTCAATATGTTCCTCATCTATTTTTTTATCAATATCATTTGAAGCATCATATGGATTAATATAAAAAGAGGTTTGATAACCAAAAACTTCACTTGGAAAATTATAGTTTTCTGCTACAAATAAATCTTGTTTTAAATCTTGGCGATAATAATTTAGATATTCCAATAGTAACTTTCTAAATTCCATATATGATTTTAATATATCATCTGCTTGAGCAAAAGAAAAATTATATTTTTTATCCATTTCTAATATTTTTTCTTTAACTTTTAGATTTACCTTATTATTATCTGATGTTAAAGAAAATTTCATCTTTTTATCAGCAAGTATTTCATCAAATATACTTTTTAATAAAGAACGATAAGAAGAAGTATCATCAAGTAATTTTTCTTTTTCTTTATTTACTACTTTTGATAAACGATTTAACATTGTCTTTTTAATTTGATTAAGACGATTATCACTCATTTTATTTTTTGTTTGAAATAAAGGATTATATAAAGTAACATTATAATAATTATTATTTTTATTAAAGGTTACTTTAGCAATAATAAGATCTTGATTAGTTAAATTATTTTCTTTTAAAAATTCTTCTTTACTATAATTAATGGTTTTTAAATCTATTTCAGAAATATCTTTATAAATAGTTGGTTTTTTATCTATATATTTTAAACAATTATGATCATCATATAATAAAAAATATTTAGTATTCATTCTTTTATTCACCTTTTCTTTAATTTAATTTTAACAAATCTTCCAAACATTGGCAACTAATTTACCGTATGCTTTATTTAAACTAATCCATAATATTAGTGGGAGGTAAAATTATAATGAAAAAGAATAATGAAAAACAAAATCGTTCTAACAACAATTCTAAAAGAAATCAAAACAACAGAGAACAACGTTCTAATTCAAGTAGAAGAGAAGAACAAAAAAACAACAACGAAAGAAATAATAGAAGAGATTGTTAGTTAATATAAGAAGAAACGATTTAATTGTTTCTTCTTATTTTTTTTAAAAACGAGGATGAGTTTTAGAGTATTCATTTTTTAATTCTTCATTAGTTAAGTGTGTATACATTTGGGTTGTCGAAATATCACTGTGACCTAAAAGCTCTTGAATAACTCGTAAATCGGCTCCATTAGATAGTAAATGAGTGGCAAAAGAATGTCTAAGAGTATGAGGACTAATATCTTTAGTTATCCCTACTTCACTAGCACGTTGTTTAATTAACTTATAAAACCCAACTCTGGTAATACCTAATCCACGATTATTTAAAAATAAATAGTCACAAGTTTTACCCTTTTTAATTAAACTTGAACGATAATCATTTAAATATATTTCTAAATATTTTTTAGCGGTATTATTAATGGGGACAATTCTTTCTTTACTCCCCTTCCCTTCAACTTTTATAACATCATTAAATAAATCAACATGATTAAATTTTAAAGAAATTAATTCTGAAACTCTTATTCCTGTTGCGTATATTAATTCTAACATAGCTTTAGTTCGAGCATTATAGGCATTAGAAATATTAACATCTAATAATTTATCTACTTCTTCATACGTTAAGACTTGCGGTAAAGTTTTAGGAACTTTAGGTTGCCAAATTGCTTCACAAGGATTTTTCTTTAGATAATCTTCTTTTAAACAAAATACATAAAAATTATTTATAACAGTAATATAATGAGATTTAGTTCTTGCTGTTACTTGTTTTTTGTTATCTAAATATTTTAAAAATGAAGATAAATCGTTAGTAGTTAAATTTAGTATATTAGCTTTATTAAAAAAATCTTCAAATTCTTTTAATTCGGTTTCATAAGACATAATGGTATTATTACTAAGCTTTTTTTCATATTTTAAATAATTTAAATATAATTTTAAATATTCATTTTTCATACTTTATACTCCATTTTAAGTATAACGATTTAAAACTTGATTGTCAAACGAATGTTTTGATATAATAAATTGGTAAGACGGTGATGATATGGAAAATTTAGCAAATAAAATGCGGCCTGTTAAATTAACTGATGTTATTGGGCAACAACATTTAATTGGGGAGAATAAAATAATTTCTAATTTAGTAAAAAATAAACATTTATGTTCAATGATTTTATATGGTAAACCAGGAATTGGCAAAACTTCTATTGCTAATGCTATTGTTTTGGAATTAAATCTTCCACATAAGTTTTTAAATGCCACGATTAATAATAAACAAGATTTTGATATTGCTATAGCCGAAGCTAAAATGCATGGTAGTATGATTTTAATTATAGATGAAATTCATAGGATGAATAAGGATAAACAAGATTTACTTTTACCGCATATAGAATCAGGTTTAATAACTTTAATTGGGCTTACAACTTCTAATCCATATCATAAAATAAATCCAGCAATTAGATCACGCGTTAAGATATTTGAACTTCATGAATTAAGTATTGATGATATTATTTTTGGACTAAAAAGAGCTAGTTCTTATTTAGATAATATTAAAGTAGATGATGAAGCTTTAAAAATAATTGCTAGAGCTAGTTCTGGAGATTTAAGAAATGCTATTTCAGAATTAGAAATTGCTTATTATAGTTCTAGTAATCATGAAATAACTTTAGATTTATTAAAAGAAATGGGAACTAAACCAATCTTCTTTCATGACAAAAATGAAGATGGTCATTATGACGTTTTATCGGCTTTTCAAAAATCAATTAGAGGTAGTGATGTTGATGCTGCCCTTCACTATCTAAGTAGATTAATTGAAGCTGGTGATTTAGATAGTATTTATCGGCGAATGAGTGTTATTGCTTATGAAGATATTGGCCTTGCTAACCCTTCGATTGGACCGAAAGTTATGGCAGCCATTCATGCCGCTGAATTAGTAGGTCTTCCTGAAGCTAGAATTCCTTTACAAACCGTAATAACCGAAATGGCTTTATCACCTAAATCAAATTCAGCACATATGGCAGGAGATGAAGCATTAAATGACATTAGAAAAGGAACAACAGGAAATGTCCCTAATCATATTAAAACTAGTTCAACAACATATCTTTATCCGCATAATTATCCAAATAGTTATGTTAAACAAGATTATTTGCCAAAAGAATTATTAGGGAAAAAATACTATCACCCTAAAAATAATAAATATGAAGCAAATTTAAATAAAATTTATGAAGAAATGAAAGGTGGAAAAAGATGAATATTACCGTTATAGGTTGTGGAGCTTTTGCTATTGGTATAACTAATTTATTAAAAGAAAAAAATAAAATAACAATGTGGGTCCATGATGAATTAGAAATAACTAAATTAGAAAAACAATTTAAAATAAATTATACGACTAATCTAAATGAAAGTATAAGAAATGCTGAAGCAATTTTTATCTTAGTCTCTTCACCATTTTTTAAAGATATAATTGATAATTTAGAGTTGAATAAAAAAACACCAATATATATTGGTACGAAAGGAATGCTAGATGATGACTTTTTAACTACTTATGCTAAAAAAAGATTAAAACAAGAAGAAATATACTTTTTTGCTGGACCTAATTTAGCTAATGATTTAAAAAATAATAATCCTACTGGTTTTACTCTATCTGATAATGAACATAATTTGTTAAAGACAATTATGCCAAATTATATTGAAATAGATAAAGAATATGAACCTAATTTAGAATTTTATAGTATTTATAAAAATATCATAGCAATTGGCTCAGGAATAATTTATGAAATGACTAAATCTAATTCTTCAGTTGCTACATATTTAACTAAAGCTTTAAAAGAATTAGGTAATTGTAAAATTCTTTATGGTACAGTTGGTGATTATTTTATGACTGGTACTAGTAATAATTCTCGTAACTTTACATTTGGTACACTTATTGTTAAAGATAAAAACTTAAAAGAATATTTAGAAAATAATACTGTAGAAGGATATTTAATGTTAAAAATTTTATACCATTTTTTAAATAATAAAAACTACTCTATAAATATTATTAATTTACTCTATTCTATTATCTATCAAAATAAAAATGAAAATCTTCTAATTGATTATTTAAAATGATTTTCATTTTTTTATTTTAGGATATGGTTTTCGTTCATCAGTTCTTCCAACTAAATAATCAATACTTACATTATAAAAATCAGCAAGTTTATTTAATTTTTCTAAACTTATTAAGTTAATTCCCATTTCACATCTAGAATATTGTGCTTGACTAATTTTTAATATTTTCGCTATATCACTTTGTTTAAAGTCACGATCTTCTCTAATTTCTTTTAATCTTTCGATATTCATTCATTATCAACTCTCTTATAAATATTCTAGCTTATATACGATTTGCGTATTGACATATATGCGTAAAACGTATATACTTTTATAGTAGGTGACAATATGAAGTTAGATAAATATGAGGATAAAAGCAAGAAAAATAGAAAAATTATTCTAATAAGTTTAGGTGTAATTGTTACAATAAGTCTTTCTTTACTACTTTATAAAACTTTTGCTAGTTTTAATGAACATGTCGAATTTCCAATAATTAATGGCAAAGTAGATTATTTTGGTAATAGTGATGTTTATTTTGCTTTTTACAAAGGTGATGAAAAATTAGATTCAATGCCGGTTAAAAATAATTCTGATAATTTAGTGTTTGATCATGGCGAATGCGATAATGGAGCTAGGATAATATGGGATAATGAGGCATGGGGTCCAATGGTCAAAAATTTAAGTAAAAGTAAAACTAAATGCCGCTTATATTTTGATAAGTATAAACCTACAGTTGGGGAATATATAATGAGTTTAGCTCAAGTTGATCAAAATAATCTAATAATCGATGATACTAAAGATACTAATGTTAGGTTTATTGGTTCAAGTCCAAATAATTATATAGATATAGGTGATAAAGACAGTGCTGGGAATCCAACTTTATGGCGAATTATTGGCGTATTTAAAAATATAACTAGTTTGGATGATGGTGTGAAAGAAGAGGATTTAGTAAAAATTATTCGATCAGATAGTATTGGTTATTATAGTTGGGATTCCAGTTTAAGCGATGTAAATGGTGGCTTTGGAGTAAATGAGTGGAGCGAGGCCGATATAATGAAATTATTAAATCCTAATACTGTTTATAGTGGTACTCCAACTATTGGTGGAAGTTTGTATTGGAATAAAAGTAAAGGAAATTGTTTTAATAGTTTTAATGAAAGTCATATCCCATGTGATTTTACAAACACAGGAATAAGTGATGAAGCCATAGAAAAAATAGCCAAAGTAAGATGGAATACAGGAACAATTGGCGAAGTATATGACGATAATAAAATAACTGCGAAATATATGTATGATGGGGAGCGAAGTACTCATAATGGTAAGGAACATTGTGTTGGAACTGGTGGAACTTATTGTACAGATACCGTTGATAGAACTACAACATGGGATGGATATATTGGCTTAGTGTATCCAAGTGATTATGGCTATGCAGTTGGAAAAATGGTTCAATCCCACTGTCTTAATATAAGTATGCATAATTGGAATAATGAAAATTGTAGTTCTAATAATTGGCTTAAACAATCAGCAATATATTGGACTATGACTCCAGTTCCATTCCAATCTGTCTCAGATAATGCCTTTACTATTGATGCATTTGGATCAGTGAATGGAACCTTTACAGTTTACGGAGCCATTAGTGTTCATCCAGTCGCATATCTGAAATCAACGCTTAAAATTGCTCCTAATCCTCATCAAGAAAAAGAATATGGAAGTAAAGAAAATCCGTTTATCTTAAACTAAAAATTATCTAAAATGTCATTAATTACATATTGAGCTATTATTGCTCCAGCAGTCATAGGAATTGCACAAAAAGTTCCAAGACTACCTTTATTTATAGGTGCTTCATTACTCCATAATACTTTGGTATTTAAGTATTTCTTTGGTAAAGAAGTTCTAATTTTCTTAGCTAATGGGTCATTATAAGTTTTTTCTAAATTCGTTATTTTAAATAATAAGGGATTTTTTTTATTAGCAGTTCCCATACATGAAATTAATTTTAAATTATGGTCTTTTACATATTTTATTAAATTAATTTTAGTTTTAACATCATCACAAGCATCAATTATATAGTCATAAGAATTATTTATTATATCTTTTAAATTATCTTCTTTTAAAGCCATATCTATTGTTTTAATATGGCAATTAGGATTAATTTCTAATCCTCTTTTTAAGGCTACATCAGTCTTTTTTTGATTTATTGTCTTATTTGTAGCAAGTATTTGTCTATTTAAATTTGTTATTTCAAATTTATCATAATCAATTATGGTTATATTTTCAATCCCACTTCTTACTAGACATTCAAAAATATATCCTCCTACTCCACCTATTCCTATAAGTAAAATATTTGCTTTCTTTAACTTTTCAATATTATTTCCTATTAATAATTTTAATCTATCAAACATAAATATTCCTCCATTAAAAAAACCAAAGAAGTAAGTGTGATAAAATCCCGCTAACTAGCAGGTGGGTATCATATCTATACTTTAGGATCCTAATTCACTTAATGGATTAGTCTTCTACACCATATAGAGTATCCGATTCCCAAGTATCACCATAGTCGGTTTTATGCAAATCTTACTATCATTTGGTAATTTAATTGTAGCAGATAACTATTAAAATATCAATCTTTGTTGTGTTATATAATTTTATTTAATCATTTTGAATAAATCTTGCTTCAGGCATTTGAATAGTTTCAGCATTGTTATTTGGTATTGATATAGAAGGCTGAGCCCCTATATTACTATTTTCTTGATTAACTGGTTGATTTACTACATTATTATTAAAAAATTGTTGATTATTTTGAGTTGGAGAAATATATACTGGTTCTTTACTTTCTAAAGTTTCCTTTTTTTCTGGTTCAAATTCTTTAACCCAACAATTTTTAACATTACAATTAGATGAATAAGGAGGTGGATCTGGCATAGCCATTCTTATAATCATAGGAATTTTAAAGGCTCCCCCAAAAGCTACACAACTACCAGGTTGTAATGTTTTTTGTTTTTCAATAACATCAGCTGAAATATTAGGTAACATTTCTTCAATGTATTTTAAATCTTTAGGATGAGTCATTTTGAATATTAAGAAATTTGAAACTTGAGCAACAACAGTATCACTAATCTCAACTGGTCTTTGTGAGATGATACCTAAAATAGTACCATATTTACGTCCTTCTTTAGCAATTCGATCAAAGATATTATAGCCAAGTAAGAATGTATCATTATCATTTTGAATATAACGGTGAGCTTCTTCTAATATTAAATGGCAAGGCATACTAGCACGATCCTCTAAACTCTTGGTATAATCAAAAATAATTCGACAGAAAATTTTAACAATTACTTTAGCATAAACATCATCAACGTCTTCTAAATTAATATTTATTATTTGGGCTTTCTTGCCATTTAACATAACTAAATTTTTGGCAAATTCATGAGCCGTAATAAATCCTTTATTAACAAAATATGTCCCTACTTTGGTATTTAATATTGAGCCAATACGAACCTTTAATATTGTGGCATCGTCTGCTACAGCACGATTATTTAAGAATCCTTCACTAATTAAAGTAAATTCTAAAGCTTTAGAAAAATCTAACATTGAATATGAATAAGTTTCTGGTTCTTTAGTTTCTTCTAATTCTTCATTAATATGTTTTAAAATATAATCAGTAATTAAAACCGATTCACCAAAATTACCATTTGAGTCTATTTCAAAACATTCGGCAAAACTTCTAGTAAAACCTACTCCAGATATTCTAGTATCAAAATCAAAATCTTTAGTATGACAGGTTTCTACTATTGTGAAAATTTGATTTTTCTTTTGGGCAGTTGTTTGATTACTGAATAATATAGCTAGTAAAGCTTTGGCAATTAAATGATTTTTATATGTTTCACTTTCCTGATTATTTTGAGAAAAAATTTTAGCAAGTCTAATTGTTCTTTCGATAATTGGTAATTGACTATGTGTAGATGCTTGAAGAAGTAAAGCCATATCATCTAATTTTAATAGACACATTGGTATTTCTAGAGGAACATCGCTATCTTCTTGAATATTGGAAGTAATAAATTTATATTGATAATCAAGATTATATTTATTAATTGATTTAAAAGCATTTTTGTATTCACCATAAGCATCAAATAAGAAAATATTGGAGTTTTTCTTTAAAACACTAGTATCTTTAAAAACATTTTGAATTATTCTTGATACACCATGTGTTTTACCTGAACCAGAGTTACCACATATAAAGAAATGATTAGAAAAGAAATCATTTATACTTGGATAAACAGTATAATTTTTATATATAGCACTTTTACCTAATTCAAATGTATTATCATCTTTTAAACCAATTAATTTTTGTAATTCAGTTTGATTTATAACTCTTATTTTACTTGATATTAAAGGTTTTCTAATAACACCATTAACATAGCGATCATCAATATATTCTCCTAAAAAAGTAATTTTTATATTATCAGGATTAATCTCCGCTACTTCACCTAAAATTCTTTGATTTGGTGCTTCAAAAATAACATGTAAATTCATTAAGTCAGTTGTTTCATCAGCACTTAAAGTATTTTCTACATGAGCTGCAGATTCACTAATAAATTTAATTTTTCCAAACATTTTTCTTCACCCATCTTTTATTCTTTAAAAATTATATCATACTTTTCTATTTAAAAAAATCTTTTTGTTCTAATTTGACAAGATAAATATATAATTTATTAAGGTGATCGTTATGAAAATAAAATTAGGTTTAAAACATTATGATGTTATTAAAGTAGAAAGTTTAAAAGGAAAAATAGTATCTAATAAAATAAATGATAAAATAATTTATTATCCAAATACTAATACCATTAATACTTATTTTAGAAATAATAAAGTTCATATTTTAGTTACTAATTTAGATTATCAAGTTGAAAAAATATTTAGAAATACTCCTAAAAATAAAATAATTCATTTAAAAAAAGATAAGAAACAAACTCATATCTTTTTACTACCAACTGAAACTAAAGAAAAAATAGTTATAGGTTCAGTATTAAAATTAATAAATTAATCTTTCCATTCAAAGACATAATTATTAATCTCTACAACATCTCCATATTTAGCCCCTAAACGTTGTAATTCTTCTTCAATACCCATACCTTTTAATTTACGCATTAATCTTTCAATTGCTTCATCTTCATCAAATCTCGTCATAGCAAATAATTTTTCAATTTCCTTACCTTTAATAACCCATATGCCTTCTTCTTTACTAATAGTATATGGCTTATTATTTTTAAAACGGTAAACTATCGTACTTTCATAATCATCATCATTATATATTTTTTCTTCTTCTAAAGTATTAAGCATTTTGATTAAATATTCTAATAGTTCCTTTAGTCCGGTTCCTTTAGTAGCCGAAACTAAAAAGATTTCTTTATCAGGATAACGTTTTTTAAATAATTTTAAATTTTCATTAGAACTTTCTAAATCCATTTTATTAGCAATGATAATTTCTTTTTTATTAGCTAATTTTTCACTATAAGAAGTTATTTCTTTTCTAATTATTTCATAATCATCAATAGGATTTCTTCCTTCAGTTCCCGACATATCAATAACATGGGCTAGAATTTTACAACGAGAAGCATGTCTTAAAAATTTAATACCTAGACCAATTCCTATACTTGCTCCTTCTATTAATCCTGGTAAATCAGCTAATACAAAAGACTTATCATAAAGGGTTACAACTCCTAAGTTAGGATTTAAAGTTGTAAAATGATAACTAGCAATTTTAGGATTAGAATTAGATACACTAGCTAAAATAGAAGATTTTCCAACACTTGGCATGCCTATTAACCCAACATCAGCAAGTAATTTTAATTCACATTTAATATATCTTATTTCTCCAGGTTCTCCTAGTTCTGAAAAAGATGGAGCTGGTTTGTCATGAGTAGCAAAAGCTTTATTACCTTTTCCTCCTCTTCCCCCATGAGCTACAACTACCCTTTCTTTATCAACAGTTAAATCAGCAATTATTAAATTAGTGTCATCATCATATATAGTAGTGCCTATGGGAACTTTAATAATTATATCTTCGGCATCTTTACCAGTCATATTTTTGCCTTTACCATTTTCTCCTTTATGAGCTTTAATAATTTTATGATATTTTAAATCAACTAAAGTTCTAAGACCTTTTTCAGCTACAAAAACAATATTGCCACCATGACCACCAGTACCCCCATCTGGTCCACCCATTGGCACATATTTTTCTCTTCGAAAAGATGTACAACCATCTCCACCTTTACCCGCAACTAATTTAAGTTTTATTTCATCAACAAACATTAAGAAAACCTCCTTTTTTCTTTATTATAACACAGGAGGTTTATTTATTTCAGTATTTTCCATTAATTTCATTTTAACATTAACAAATTCATTAACACTTAATTTATCAGCATTAGGAAGTAAACATTCTTCTAAAGTATTATCTTTTCTTAAGGCTAAATACCAGTATTCTCCAACAATAACTTGATGATAATTATTAATATCAAAAGGTTTTATAATAGTATCATTATCATGATTTAATAACTTGTTAAGGGCAATTATTCTTAAAACATCTTCATTACTAGGCTGATAATTAATTTTTTCATGAACATGAAAGTATTCTTCTTTAGGATTAACATCAAAAGATACATATTTTTTCTTAGGATTATATGCTAAAACTAAAACTTTTTCATCTAAATCAGCATGAGGAAATAATGTAGCAAATCTTTCATCATTTAAAACCATAAAATCATTTATTGAATGACCTAATTCATCATAAAAAGTAGTATTAGCCATAAAAACAAAATCAATATTATCATCATTTTTCATACCTTCTTTTAAGATACTTAAAGCAATATGTTTTACTAAATTTTTATCAAATAAATTACGATCATGTTTTATATCTTTATTTCTAATTGGTCCCATTAATACAAAATTACCTTTACGAAAAACTAATATTCTACCATAAAAATTATGATTAGGATCTTTTATCATAACAACATCAGCATCTTTATTTAATAAAACTTTTTCATAAGTTTCTCTACCTTTATTATGAAATAAATCCATACAACTACCTTCACAATTAACTCCAATTAGAAGTCTTTCTTTATCATGATAATTACCAAGCTCATAAGTATATCCTTGATAATTATTTTTAATTATCGGTAAATATGAACTATTTTTATTAAGCATTTTAAGATAAAATTCAGCATATTTAGAACTTCTTAAAGGATTTTTATTATAAATTTCTTTACCAAGCAATGCATACTCAGATTCATTTACAGAAGAATATCCTAAAGATAAAGTTATTACATCTAAAATATGACTTTCCAACCATTCTTTATCAGTTATATAAGTATTTTTACACTCTTTATCTTTTAAAATACTTTCTTTAACAGCAGGATAATTTTTTAATATTTTACAATATTTATCAATATTTAATTCAGGAAAAAACTCTAAAAAAGGAATTAAATAAGTTATTTCTTCATAAAGTTTAGGATTACTGATAATCTTTTCTTTTAAATATTCTGGTAAACATTTAATTATTTCTTCAACATAATATAAATTATCATTATTATTAATAATCTCAAAATTATTATAATCAAAACCAACTTTATGTCTTCTTTGATACAATAATTTATTTTTTTCTACTTTATCAATTTCAATACTATTACTTAATTCTAACAATATTTCATTATATTTCTTTAAAATACTTAAAGCAATTTTTTTATTACAATTTAATAATTTACAAATTTCATCTACACTTAAAGAACCTTGAATAAATCTTTCTTCAAAATATTTAAAATTATCATCACTAATTACAATTTTATTTTTAATAATATCTTTAATATTTAAAATACTCTTTCTTTTATCTTTAATTATTAATTCTAATTTATTTTTAGATATATTAAGTTTATTATAATCACGTTTTTTAATTAAATCAGTAGCTTTTTTTAATTTATAACTAGTAATAATAGTTTTTTCTTTCTTTTTCGTAAAATTTAATTCTTCACATAATTCATTTTTAATCTCTTTTTTAGTTAATTTAAAATAAGCTTCTTCTATTTTATTTAAAATTAAACTATACATTTTATTCACAATATCTTTAGGAAAAGTATCGGCATAACTAACCATATGATAAACATCTAAAACATAAGGATGAATATCTTTAAATGTAATTTCTACAGGGTAATTAACAGTAGTATTAATTTTATTTAAGATTTCTTCAGTAATTAATTTTAAATACTTTTCATCTTTTTTATCACAGACAAAATCAATACCTTGTTTTAAAAAATAATCCATTTCATCTATACTTAAAAAATTATTTTTAATATTTTTAAAACGAATCTTAATTACTGCATTTATTAAATCATCTAAATGTTTAAAATATTTTTCTAGAATATTATCATTTGTAACATCTATTTCTTTATATAAAATATTTTTAAGTTTTTTATCAATATCATTCATAACATCACCTAGTATATAATTAGTATAACACATAATAAAAGAAACTAACTTAAAACAAGTTAGTCTTAGACACAATTTTACAATGAAGTATCAATTAATTGGAATGGATTATCTACTGTTCCATATTCTTGTTCTGGCATTGGATTAGAAGTTATTTTAACAGATGATTTTAAATATGCAACTGGCAGAACAGCGTACAAAATATACGCATCGTTATTGTATACATATCCAGGATTATACATATTGAACGTACTGCTAGCGCGTGAGGAATCAGGCGATGGTGTCATTGTCCATAAATTAAATTTTTGAGTTAACCAATTATTTGTGTTACAACTATCACTAGCATATGAATACATACTTTTTTCCAAGCATGTATCTCTTACTTCCTTTCCAACAGCATAACCAAAATCACTTGGATATATTAAGCCTATATATCCATCCCATGTTGTGGTTCTTGGTACATCATCATTACAAGAATTCACTCCTCCATTAGTTGTACACTGTTCTTTTCCATTATGGTTTCCTCTTTCCGCTTCATATGTGGCGCTTGCTGTCCAGTCACTTTCATTATAAGTCGCAAATGTTCCTGTATTCCATCTTACTTTTGCTATTTTTTCCTTGGCTTCTTCACTTATTCCACTACTTGTAAATTCGCATTGTTTATTTGTCTCATTGGAACTACTATAACAACTTCCACTTCCTCTATTCCAATACAAACTTCCTCCAATTCCTGGGGTTTCACTATATACGGTATTCGGATTTAAGAGCTTCATTATATCTGCTTGACTCCATTCATTTACCCCATATCCACTATTTGTTTCTCTTACACTACTATCCCAACTATATTCTCCTATACTTTCTGCTCTTATTATTTTTACTAAACTTTCTTGTGTTTCTCCATTATCTAAATTGGTTATCTTATTCATGACTCCTATTATGCGCCATAAAATTGGTTGTCCATCACTATCTCTATCACCTATATCGATATAGTTATTTACAGTTGCTCCTACATATCTGATGTTTGCTTCACTTGTATCATCAACCCATAAATTAGTTGAATCAGTCTTGGCAAGTTCAGTAATATATTCAGAAGCTAATGACGAATTGCTTTCTTTTGGTTCTTCTTTATATTCTGTACTTAATGTTATTTTACCTTTCCATGTTGCATTCATATTTGCAGTTTCCATTGGGGTATCTGGATCCATATAAAGTAATAAATTAAAACTTTTGGTTTCTCCTTTTTGTAAAACAAAATTATATAACTCATAAGCATGAAGTGAACTACTTATTACTTTATTTTCATCATTATACATATTTTCATTTAAATTTTTTTCACTATTTAAATTATTATGATAATCTGTTTCATAAAGTATTGCATCTATATATTCATCATTTAATTGTTTTTCTGCTCCTGCATTTAAGCTTTCTAAATTTATTGTAGCTGTTGCTAAATTATCACAAGTATTTTCTATAGTAAAATGATAAGGCGTATCTGTACTTAAAAAGTTTTCCAACTCATCTGGTTTCATTGGATAGGCTTTATTTAATGTTATATCATTTTCTCCAGTAAAATTAATATTAAAACATCCTGTTTGTAAAACATCTTTTTTAGTTTGTTCTTTAGTTAATCGCCAATAAGCATAAGTTACGGTTAAAGCTATAATTCCAATAGCTATTATTCCTAATGTTATATAAAGCGTTACTTTCTTTTTCTTTTCTTTCATACTCTCACCCTATTAATATCATATCATATTTTTGCCAAAATAAAAAAGATTTTGCATTATCTTTACAAAATCTTTTATCCTTCGTAAACGCTTACTTTCTTTTTATCTCTTCCTAAACGTTCAAATTTAACTTTACCAGTTATTTTAGCAAATAAGGTATGATCTTTTCCCATACCAACATTAGTACCAGGATAGATTTTAGTACCTCTTTGACGATATAAAATACTACCTGCACTAACAAGTTGGCCATCACCAACTTTAGCCCCTAATCTTCTTCCTTCACTATCTCGACCATTTTGAGTAGATGTTTGGGCTTTTTTATGCGCAAATAATTGGATGTTTAACTTCATTAAATTATTCATTTTCTTCATCCTCTCTAACTATAATATTTTTAGGATAATCATTACTTAATTCTTTTAATAAATCAATCATATTGTCAATTAATAAATTAATAATTTTATCCGTTTTTAAAATTTTAACTAAAACATCATCTTCAATTATATATTTTAAAGCATCTTTATCATATTTTAAGATAGCATTTACACTAGTCGTTAAAATAGCTGATGCTCCAGCACATACGATATCTTTTCCAAAATCTTCATATAAAGCATGACCGGAAAAAAGAATTTGTTTTACTTCCTTTTTTTCTTTTTTAATCTTAACTGTAATCATTATTTCACAATCTTTTTAACTACTAATTTAGTATAAGGTTGACGATGTCCTTGTTTTTTACGATATTTCTTCTTAGGATGATATTTAAAAACAATAATTTTCTTTTGTTTTCCTTGTTTTTCAACCTTACATACCACCTTAGCGCCTTCAACAATTGGGTCCCCTGCAACGCCATCAACAAATAATACTTCATCAAAAGTAACTTCGCTGTCAACTGGAGCATCTATTTTTTCAACATAAATAGTATCTCCTTCATTTACATAATATTGTTTCCCACCTGTTACAAAAATAGCTTTCATTTCTTACCTCCTTTATATTTAATTAAGACGCGCCGTGAAGGTATCAATTTTCTTGATTTTTAACCTTTTTCGTGCGGTTTTATAAAAGCTTTGCTTTTTTCATAAAACAACTAAATTCTATCAAATATTCGTCTTAATGTCAAACAAAATGCTACTATAATTCTATTGTTTTTAACGATTATATATTACTTCAATAAAATTATCGATCGTATTATTAATAAAATAATCTTTTATATATCTTTGTTCAATATGATATTCGGCCATAAAATCTAATATTTCATATTTTTTATTCTCATCAATAATGTCTAATTCATGAAATTCATCTAAGGCTTCTTCAGAATATTCATCTTGTAATAATCTAATTGCTAAAATAACTGTATAAATTAATTCCTTTCTTAAAGTTAATCTTTCATTGGCAAAATTTTGCCATTCATTCCAAGCAATTGGTTCAAAAAAAACTTTACCATAAGTTATATAATATTTTCTTTCATGATTTAATAAAGTTAAATAAATTTCATTTAATTCTTTGTTAAAATATTTTATCTTACTTAAACTTTTTAATAATTCTCCCAAATTATTTATGACTTTAGCTCGATAGATAATTTCTTCTTTCATACCTACATAGGGAAATTTTAATTCATATGGTTCACCAATTTCCAATTCTAAAATATTTTTATAATAATTAGCAATTAATTGATTAATTTCTTCACTAGTATTGCAAATATTAAATAATATTTTATTAATTTCAATAATATTATTATTCAAATTATCAGTTACTAAATCAAACTCTTCTTCCATAATTCACCTTTTTATAATTTCATTTATTCTTTCTCTTAATATATTCCCGTTGTAATGATAATCAATAATACTTTTAATTACAGGAATTTTATAATCATCTTTAAGATTATTTTCAAAAACATTATAAAGTACTAAATTAGGATCTTTACTAACTCCTAAATAATAAAAATTATTTGCTAAAGATTTTAATAAATTTCTTTTGTGAACATTATTTTCAAAATCTTTGTGGCACTTTAGATGTTTATTATTTGGAACATACAATTTACAGATAGTCATTAAATTATTTTTTTCACAAATAAGTAATCTAGCTAACATTAAATTAATGTCAAGACTATAATATTCTTTTTGCTTTAAATTAAAAACTAATCTTTCTATTTCATCAAGGGCTTTAATATTTAAATTAAAAATATTATTGATTCCTTCATATGGATATATTGAATATATTTTTTCATAGGAAGTATTAGTAATAATATTTTTTAAATTTTTAGAACTATTAAGAATTATTTTATAAATTTCCTCATCATATATGTTTGATGTTTCATCAATTAAAACTTCAATTGTTTCACTCATTAAAGTGTCAAATTCAACTAAATAAGCTTTTAAATCAAACATACTATCACTTCCTTTAAGTGATTATTTTAATCATATTTTAGATGAATGTAAAGTATTATTGTTTAAAAATTTGTTTTAATAAACTTTTTTCATGAATATAACGTTTATGATATTTAAAAAAGTGAAGTGTATTTTTTTTTAATAAATGAATATTAAGATCTTGATTATTTTCAATTTTATGATAAGGAAAAGAATATAAATATCTTTCTAAATAAAATTTATTAATTAAATATTTTTGATTTTTAAGAGTAATAATGATCATAAAAAATAAAAATGAACATATCAAATAATTTTTATTTGGGCTTAATATATTATAAATAATAAAAATTATTAAAGATATAATACTAAGATAATTACTATATTTTAAAGAATATTCATAGGGCAAAAATTTGTCTAATATTAAATTAAGTATTCTATGACCATCTAAAGGAATAATTGGCAGGATATTAAAAAGCATAATCACTAAATTATAATATTTAAATAACTTATCATTAATAAATAAATTTAATATTAATTGCATTAAAATACCAGAAAATGCTATAACTAATTCTTTATTTATTGATGAATTAATAGGCTTATCTATTTTGGTAATACCCCCAAAAGGATAAAGAGTTACAGATATAATTTGATATTTAAATAATTTAATTGTTAGAATATGACCTAATTCATGAATAATTACGATTATAAAAATAAAACAACTATTTTTAAAATAACCACATAAAAAAGCTAAAAAAAAGTAAAAGTAAGTAAAGTAATTAATTTGCCATTTGCTTGTAATATTCTTCATAATTCACTTTATTACCATCTTTATAAAAGACATTATAGTAAAAATCATCATTACTATTAGCTAGAATAGTGCCTTTTTCAACATAATCATATAATTTAACACTAGGATCAGTAATATTTCCATACCAAATATCATAACCATCTATTCCTTGAATAATTGCGGTTTTACCATATCCTTCTTTTTCATCTAAAAAGACAATTATTCCACTAGTAATAACACTGATGGGAGAATTTTTAGTAGTTATAATTTTATATCCATCATTATATTCTTCTACTTCATTTAAAGAAACATTATTACTTGCTAATATAGTATCTTCATTATTAGTTATACTAGGAAATAGTGAACCAAATAATTTATGATAGCTTTCATTTATTTTAGCAAAAGTTAAATTATCTTCAAAAAAGTATTTTTTAAATTTTGCTAAATTGCTTTTATCTAAATGAATATAAATACAACTTATTAAAATTAAAATAATACTTAATAAAATTTTAGAAAAGATTCTACTGATTTTTTTAGTGTCTTTATTATTATTTATTTTATGTAATCTTTGTTGATGTCTTTTTTTTACTAACTCTATTTCATTCATATTCTCACCTAAAAAAGAATATGATAAATTAATTTATTTTATGACTAAAGTTTTTTTATGAAATAGAAAGATAATTATTGAAATAAGAATATTGGCAAGATAAGTCCAAATAAAATAATTAAATGGTAAAATTAATTGATTTATTAAACTATAATATAATAAACCAATTGTTAAGTTAAGAATATTTCTAAGTAGATATAAAAATAAATTATGTTTTGTTTTAAATTCTTTATTTAATAAATATAAAACCGTAAAAAAGATCGTATTTAAAAAATAAGTATTATATATTAAAAAATCAAATGTTAAGGCAAAACATAAAATAAAAGGATAAGTATCATCTTCATTAAAAAAAACAAATGGTAAAAAGGCAATTATTTTATTCATAGTTATCATTCTTTCTAATACTTACATAATTTAAATTGTTAAAATCAACAGATGGTTCAACTAGAATTTCATAGCTTAAATTTTCTTTTGTTTCATGTATTTCTTTAACTTTACCAATTAGTAAACCAGTTTGCAGTAAACTGTAATTAGAAGTAGTTATATCACTTCCAACCCTTATGTTATCATTTCTAGTGATATTTTTAATAACTAACTTGCCATTATCACTTTCAAGTAAGCCATCTACATCACCAATATGAACGGCAATATGAGTATTTTTATTAGGAAGTAAATCAACAATAGAAGTATGTTTATTTACTTTACTGACAATACCTACTAAACCTAGTTCATTAACAACTAAATCTCCAACATTAATATTATCTTCACTACCTTTAATAATAGTCATAGTTTGAAAAAACTCTAAAGGATCATGAATAATTACTTTACTAATAATATTATCATTAATAATTGTTTTATATTCTAATAATTCATCATATTCTTTTTTTAACTTTTGATAATTTTCTTCATCATTACATATTTTGGTTTCTAAATTAAAATCATTTTTAAATAATAAAGCTAATACAGGATCTTTTAAAAAATAAAACATTAAAAAGATAAATAAAATAAAAAGAATAATTACTTTTTTATTCATGAACCACACCTCCTTTAATATAATCATAAAAACTAAAATATTTTTCTTTACCAATTATTAAATGGTCTATTAACCTAATATTAAGTAAATTACCTGCATCCATAATTTGATCTGTTACTAAATAATCTTCTTTACTAGGTGCAGGATTACCACTTGGATGATTATGGATGACAATTAATCTGGTAGCATTATAAAGCATGGCTTCTTTAAAAATAATTTTAGGTTCAATTAAACTTTGATTAGAAACACCCACAAATAAAATTTTACTTGCTAAAACAATATTTTGATTATTTAAAAAGACGGCCATAAACTTTTCTTGAGCATCATTTTCTAATTCATCTTTATAAGCATTATAAGCATCTTTAGTTTCTCTTATTTTAAGGGTTTTAAAATTACTTTCTTTATTAAATCTTTTCCCTAATTCTAAAGCTGCTAAGATGGTAATGGCTTTAACTTTTCCCACTCCTTTAATACTAGAAAGTTTTGATATTCGACTATTTTGTAAGCCATTTAAATTATTCATTTCTTTTAATATTTCTAAAGCAAGTTCTTTAACATTTAATTCTTTTGTTCCAGTTCTAAGTAAAATAGCTAATAATTCCGCATCACTTAAAGAAGAAAAACCATATTTTAAGGCTTTTTCTCTTGGTTGTTCATCTAATGGCATATCTTTCATTTACTTCATCCTCTCTAAAATACTTTTTAATAATTCTTCATTTAATTTTTTTAAAACTTCTAAATCATCAGTTTTATTAATTAATAATTCATATTCATCAATGGTTTCTTTAGATTCTTCATTTAAATCTAATTCTTTTAAATAATAATCTAATTGTTCATTTTTTAATAAATTAGCTAATTTATTTTGCGACTCTTTAGAACTTGCTATTGCCCCGATTACTTGGTAATTATCATCATGAGAAATAATAATTGCCCCTTTTGCCGTTTGAGCTTTTTTTAAAGCATTATCATAGCTTTTATAAACGCCTAATTGATAGATGGCTACTGGATAAGTTTTAGCTTTAAAATTTAACTTATATAAAGTTATTAAAGCCATAGACCCTCCTAATAAAAGGGCAAATAACATAATTAATAATTTCTTTTTCATAATATCACAATAATGTTATAACATATTTACTTTAAATAATTTGTCGAATTAAAGCTCAGTATTAGTAATTATATAAATTTTATTTTTTTTATAAAAAGCATAGAAGACTTCATCAATGGTTAAATGTTTTAAAGCCAGTTTTTCTTCTAGCCAAGATTTATCATGTTTTAAATATTCTAAAGTTTTTTTATTAATCTCGCCATCTAATATTAAAGGCATCGGATAAGTAGTTTTAGTATGAAAAAAATTATATTTAAAAATTGATAATTTACCATTAGGCTCTAGAAAGGCATACTCTACTTCTTCAATATCTTTAATTTCTTTTTGTCTTAAACTAATAAGTAAATCATCCATACTATAACGTTGTTTAATCATTTCTTTATAATTTACTTTACCATCACAAACAATTAAAGATGGTTTGCCATCAAATAGAGCCCTAAAATGCCGTGATTTAATTGAAATAAAAGCTAGAAGAATTTCTAAACCCGCTAAAAGCGCTAAAGGAAGAATCGTTACCCAAACCGATTTTTCTACATCTTCAATTGAGATTGCCACCAGTTCAGCCATTAAAATGGAAATAATTAAATCAATTACCCCCAATTGGGCAACTTCTCTTTTACCCATCATTCGGTATAGTAAAATAATAAAAAAGTAAAAAAATAAAGTTCTTAAAATAACACTCATTAATTCATTCATATCTATTCACCTACTATTATTATGGTTTCATTGATATTTTTTTAATCAATAACATAAATATTATTAGGTGGTTAAATGAAAACAATTAAAAAATATGGTAAAACAATTGGTTTATTTACCATAATAATTCTTTTACTTAGCTTTATTTTTTCTTTATTTAATTTAGGAGGTCTAATGAGTTTTAATACAACAAGTATTTTATTTATTATTTTAATGATTATCTTATTTTTAATTATTGGTTATCAATTTGGGAAAAATGCTGATAAAAAAGGATATATTGAAGGTTTAAAAATTGGTTTTAGTTTAATATTAATTTTAATCTTTATTAATATAATATTCTATAATTCTAATTTTTCTTTAGAAAGAATTATTTATTATATAGTTTTAATTTTATCTAGTATTATGGGTTCAATGTTAGGAATTAATCGTAAAGAAAAATAATTAAACATTTAATTCAGTTATCATATCACTATAAATATCAATTAATTTTAATCTTTGCTCATTATTTTTTTCATCAAATACTAATTGATCTTTATTTAAAGTTACTGTTCCTTCATGATAACTATCAATATTACCATTTTTAACCGTTATAACTGATGGAATACTAATGGTTTTTTCATTTGTCTTATAATCTTTTCCATCTTTCTTAATAATTTTTTCCTTTAAAAGCGGATCTAATATTTCTAATAATTTATAATAATCTTCACTACCCTCTTTAGTTTTAACTAACTTTTGATCAACTATATCAAAAACAGGTACATCTTCATCTAAATTTAAATAATAAAAATGATCAATATAATATTTATTTACAACATCAATTAATAAAGGCACAATTTTTTGGCATGTCTCATCAGTAGCAGAACCAATATAAATGACAGCTTTATCATTATGCATAATTTCTAGAGCTTTACTAGTATTTATATATTTAACGTTATTATTTAAAGAAGTATGATATTCATTACCAAATTTATAATTATCAGTTTGTTTAAAATCATAATTATATTTAAATCCTAATAAAATACCACACATAATAATTAATAAAACGATAACCATAATAATCATTTTTTCCTTTTTCATCATTCTACTCCGTTCTACAATTTTCTTCTAATTTTAAGGGAATATTAAAGGTTTTAATATTGCCATGTTCATCTGTTGCATTTATTTCAATTTGTAAAGAATTATTTTGATAGTTTTTACAAGTTTTTTGATAATTATCAATATTAAAAGTTACATCTTTTAAAAACTTTTCTAAAGTAGTATTTTCTTTACTTTTACAAGTATCAATCTTAGCTTTAATTAAATCATTTTCCTCATATAAGGCACAGGAAATATTTTGATAGATATTTTCATCTTTCTCGCCACAATAATCAATATGAGAAATATATATCGATGATTTAGAATTATTATATGCTAAACTTCCTGAAATATTAAAATTACTACAATTAGCACTGATGGTTTTAAATTCAAAATTACTATTATTATAAAATATTAAAAAGATTAAAAAGATGATAATAGTAATTATTGGGATGAATGGTAAAAAGTTAAATTTTTTTTCTTTACTTTCATTATTTAATAATTCATTTAAATCGATATTAAATTCTTTACAGATATCATTTAAAATTGCTATATCAGGAATATTTTGATTATTCTCCCATTTACTTACGGCTTGATAAGAAACATTAAATAAACGACTAAATTCTCTTTGAGTTAAATTGTGTTCTAATCTTATTTTTTTAATTTTATCTCCTAAGTCATTCATTAATGTCACTTCCTAATTAAATTTTACCAAATTTCCTAGAAAATGTCTTTATTTTTTTAAAATAAAAAAACATTAATTATTTTCTAAATGTTCTTTATTTGTTTTACTAATTAAAATTATAATATTTTCGATGACCATAATTGCTTCAATTATAATTATAATAACGGCCATATAAATAT